>USHH01000238.1 GCA_900554345.1 uncultured Bacteroidales bacterium
CCGCGCCTGAGCGTCAGGGTGCGCCGCCACACCTCAGACTCGCCGGCGCCCTCTCCGGCAAATACCTCCGGCAGAAGTCCTTCGAGCCTTATCTCATTTAAGCGTTCCATTTTTTCTCTGCGGGAGCTGCCGGGGTTGCGGGAGCTGCCTCCGCCGGCTGCGTTGGCTTTGCGGGTGCCGGAGTGCTCTGGCCCGATGCCTTGTTGAAGAATCTCAGCAGCGTGATGGCGGCGTTCTCCTTGGGATCGTCGCTCTTCACCACGAGGTCGAGCTCAAGGCTGTCGTGCTCTTTCATGAGACGCGCTGTGAGCAGGCTCACCGGCAGCTCTATCGCCTTGAATGCGTCGCCGCCCACGACAATGCCGAATGTCGCGCCCTTGAGCTTCGAGGCGGCTTCCTTCACCGGCATTCCCTTGCCGCTCCCCGCGCCGGCCGTGAGCATTACGTATTTGCCGTCGGTCTTTGTCTGCCCCGCGAGGCCGAGGATGCCGAGCAGGGCCTGGTTGGCTCCGTCTTTCGTGGTGATCACGGCGCGTAGTCCCTGTTCGGGATTCTGGGCGTCGCTGAGGCCGATGGCGGCAGTCCCGTCGATGGGGCTCAGCATATCGGCATATCCCTGCTGGCCCAGCATGGAGGCGACGCCCTGGAGTTTCTTGATAAGGGCCGCGCTGAGGTCGATTGCCATGAGGGCCTGCACGTCGCCGCCGATTTTCTCGGCTACGGAGGTGTCGATCTTCCCTGTGGGCAGCAGGTATTTCGCATATCCTCCGTCGGAGTTGAGCACATTGCCCTTCACCCGGAGCTCCCCGTTGTCGAAGTCTATGGTGGCGAGATAGGCGGTGGCGTCGGCGAAGGCGGTGGAGAGGGCCATGGGGCCGTAGCTGCCTCCGGAGGGGAACCCGGCGCCAGAGCTGGTGCGGGCCACGGTGTTGGCGTCGCTCCACACGGATATGTCATGCCTGCCGGTCATGAGCTCCGTGGCTTTGTTGCTCATGAAGCTGCGCGATTTGCCGAGGGTGGTGAAGTTGGCCGTAGCCTTGGCGTCGATGGTGCTGTCGGAGCTGAGGCATACCCACATCTGCGCGCCCTTGATGGCTATGTTGCCGCAGACGTCGATGTCGCCCGCCTTGCTGAATCCGCGGCCTGTGGTGTTCTCGGCGAAGCTCCGGAATCTGCCGGTGTCGGCCACCATGGCCGTCAGGTAGCTGTTGTAGATGTCGCTGAAGAATACGGCGCAGGCCGGGTCGACGCCGCTCTCGCCGGAGACCACTGTCTCCACGGCCTTCCGGGTCTTGGCGTCGGTGATGCCGTCGACCAGAGTCTTCACTTCCTGTGGGAGGGTCACCTTGCCCCCTTCGGTGCGGCAGCCTGCCTTCTTGAGTATGGCCTCCGGGCTGATCACGGCCACGGCCGATACGGAGGAGGGCACGGTGGAGAGCAGTGCCTCGGCGTCGGAGTTGTCGCTGTCGGAGCAGCCCGGCAGCGAGATGGAGGCGATGAGCAGGAGCGACGCCATCAGTATATGGCGCAGACTCCTGGATGTCTTGTGGTTTTGATGTGTATTCATGTAGGTCTTGTGTTTGGTCTGGGTGTGTTTTTGCCTCCGGCTCAGTCAGCCGGTGGATTTGAGGCGGTAAAGTTAGCAATTATTTTCGATTATGCTTTGCTGCTTGGCCCATAATTATTAATTTCGCAATGTGAAACCATGTGTTTTCGCCGCGACCTTAATATCTAAGCCACCTAAAAAATTGTAAATTGCTATGATTCAGATTTCAGAAAGGGTGGCATCGCTCTCACCCTCGGCCACATTGGCCATGTCGCAGAAGAGCGCGCAGCTGCGCGCCAGTGGTGTCGACGTCATCAACATGTCGGTCGGCGAGCCTGATTTCGACACTCCGGCCCATATCAAGGAGGCCGCCGGGCGCGCCATAGATGAGAACTATTCCCGCTACACCCCTGTGGCCGGCTATCTGAGCCTTCGCCAGGCCGTGAGCGCCAAGCTCCGTGAGGAGAACGGCCTTGAGTTCGACCCGTCGTGTATCGTGGTCGGCAACGGCGCCAAGCAGGAGCTCTGCAATGTGGTGCTTGCCACTGTCAATCCCGGCGACGAGGTGTTGATTCCCGTGCCTGCATGGGTGAGCTATGTGGAGATGGTGAAGCTGGCGGGCGGCGTGCCGGTGCTGGTGCATGCCGGTCTTGAGACCGACTTCAAGATCTCCCCGGAGCAGCTCGAGGCTGCCGTCACGCCCCGCACGCGCCTGTTGATGCTCAATTCCCCGTGTAATCCTACCGGCAGCATCTATACCCCCGGAGAGCTGGAGGCTTTCGCGGAGGTGCTGCGCCGATATTCCGACGTGCTCGTGCTCTCCGACGAGATCTACGAGCATATCAGCTTTGCCGGGCCGGTGGCAAGCATCGCCCGCTGCGGGGGTATGTCGGATAGGGTAGTGGTGGTCAACGGTGTCTCGAAGGCATATGCCATGACAGGGTGGCGTATCGGGTATATGGCTGGGCCGGAACCGGTGGCGAAGGCAGTGACCAAGCTTCAGGGACAGTACACCTCCGGCGCGTCGTCGATTGCCCAGAAGGCCGCCGAGGCCGCCTACACCGGGAGTCAGGAATGTGTGGAGAAGATGTGCGAGGCGTTCCGCCGCCGCCGCGACCTCATTGTGGAGCTTGCCTCGGATATTCCCGGCTGGAGGGTCAACCGTCCGGACGGCGCTTTCTATCTTTTCCCCGATGTCAGCGCCCTCATCGGCAGGGAGATCGGCGGTCGGCGCATCGAGACGTCGGGTGATTATGTGATGTATCTTCTCGAGGTGGCCAATGTGGCGACGGTTGATGGCGCGGCGTTCTGCGCTCCGGGCTATATCCGGCTGAGCTATGCCACTTCCGACGACAATATCCGCGAGGCCATGCGCCGCATCCGTGA
>USHH01000239.1 GCA_900554345.1 uncultured Bacteroidales bacterium
TATCCGCTCGCCTATAATTACTGGAAACGCCATCCGGAGCTGCTCCGCATCGTGGTCTTCAAGAACGACGGCCTGCAGGTGGAGCCCGACGATACCGTCACCATGCTCTGGGACGACTTCGTGCGCCTCGGTATGGAGGCTCCGCGGCATATCGCCGCGGAGGTGGAGCGACGCTCCGAAAGGGGAGTGCCCGACGACATGGCCACGCTTATCTATACCTCCGGCACCACCGGCGAGCCAAAGGGCGTCTGCATCACCCACGCCAACTACGACGCAGCGATCGAGGCCCATCTCGCCCTACTCACGTCGATTACCGACCGCGACCTCTCCATGGCTTTCCTCCCCATGAGCCACATTCTGGAGAAGGCATGGTGTTTTTATCTCATATCCAAGGGGGTGGCCATCGCCGTCAACTACGACCCGCGCATCATCGCCGACACCATCCACACCGTGCATCCCAACCTGATGTGCTGCGTGCCGAGGTTCTGGGAGAAGGTCTATGCCGGCGTCAGGGAGAAGATCGCGGAGATGGGAAAGGTGGAGCGTATGCTCACCAACCGCGCCATCAGGTGCGGACGCCGGCGCAACCTCGACTACGTGCGTCTCGGAAAGAAGGTGCCCTGGCTGCTGGAGAAGGAATACCGCTTCTGGGACAAGCGCGTCTTCTCGCGCCTCAAGATGGCCATCGGTATACCGAATCCCAATATGTTCCCGACGGCGGGCGCCCCTCTGAGCGACAGGATATGCGAGTTCTTCCATTCCGTGGGCGTCAATGTCGTGATAGGCTACGGCCTCAGCGAGACCACCGCCACCGTGAGCTGCTTCCGGAATGTCGGCTATGAGATCGGCACGGTGGGACTTCCCCTCCAGGGCGTCGACGTGAAGATCGACAGGAACGGCGAGATCCTCGTGAAGGGGCCTACTGTGACACCGGGATACTACGACAATCCCGCGGCCAACGAGGCGGCATTCACCGACGACGGTTTCTTTCGCACCGGCGACGCCGGTTACTTCACCAAAGACGGCGCCCTTGTTCTTACGGAGAGGGTTAAGGATATGTTCAAGACCTCCAACGGCAAGTATATAGCTCCCCAGATGCTCGAGAGCAGACTGGCGGAGAACAAGTATATCGACGAGGTGGCCGTGATCGGCGACCGCCGCAAATACGTCACCGCCCTCATAGTGCCCAACCTCTCGCAGCTGCGGCGCTGGGCGGAGGCCAACGGCATCGACGGCTCCGATTCCGAACGCCTCACGGCCGATCCGCGCGCCGTGGCCTTCGTGATGAGGCAGATCGACGAGGTGCAGCGCGGCATCGCCGAGTATGAGAAAATCAAGAAGATCACCCTGCTGCCGCATCACTTCTCGATCATGAACGGCGAGGTGACCAACACCATGAAGGTGCGCCGACAGATCGTGGCCCGGCGCTATGCCCCGCAGATCGAGGCGATGTATGCCGATGACGGGGCGCCGCAGCAACGCAATTCAGGAAAAATGCAATAACAATGATAACACCCGAACAGCTTAAAGAGACTCAGGAGCGCACCGCCGCCCTGAAGCGATATCTCGACATCGACAGCAAGAAGATAGAAGTGGAGGAAGAGGAACTCCGCACCCATGTGGCCGACTTCTGGGACGACCGCGAGAAGGCAGAGACCCAGATGCGCAAGATCAAGGGTCTCCATTTCTGGATCGATTCCTACACCGACCTTGAGAAGCAGGTGGAGGAGCTCCAGCTCGCCTTCGACTTCGTGAAAGACGAGCTCGTGACCGAAGAGGAGGTCGACCAGCAGTATGCCCGCGTGATGAAGGAGATCGAGAAGCTCGAGCTGCGCAACATGCTGCGACGCGAGGAAGACAAGCTCGGCGTCGTGCTGAAGATCAACTCCGGCGCCGGAGGCACCGAGAGTCAGGACTGGGCCCAGATGCTCATGCGCCTCTACCTCCGCTATGCAGAGCGCCACGGCTACAAGACCTCCATAGCCCAACTCCTCGAGGGCGACGATGCCGGCATCAAGTCGGTGACCATCAACATCGAGGGCGACTACGCCTACGGCTTCCTCAAGAGCGAGAACGGAGTGCACCGTCTGGTGCGCGTGAGTCCCTACAACGCCCAGGGCAAGCGCATGACATCGTTCGCCTCCGTCTTCGTGACCCCGCTCGTCGACGACACCATAGAGGTCAACGTGCTCCCCGCTAATGTGTCGTGGGACACCTTCCGTTCCGGCGGCGCAGGAGGCCAGAACGTCAACAAGGTGGAGTCGGGAGTCAGGCTCCGCTATCAGTATAAGGATCCCTACACCGGCGAGGAGGAGGAGATCCTCATCGAGAACACCGAGACGCGCGACCAGCCCAAGAACAAGGAGAACGCCATGCGCCAGCTCAAGTCGATCCTCTACGAGAAGGAGCTCAACCACCGCATGGAGGAGCAGGCCAAGATCGAGGCCGGCAAGAAGAAGATAGAATGGGGCAGCCAGATACGCTCCTACGTGTTTGACGACCGCCGTGTGAAGGACCACCGCACCAACTACCAGACATCCGACGTCAACGGAGTGATGGACGGCGAGATCGACGACTTCATCAAGGCCTACCTGATGGAATTCGCCGCAACAGAGGCCACGCAGGCCTGACACACTAAGCCATACAATGCGAGGGGGATGCATCCGCCGGATGCGTCCCCCTCGTGTCGTAATGGCGCAGGCGTCGTTATTTCCGTTCCTTGATGATGCCGTGGCGGTAGGCGTAGAGCAGCTCGCGGAGCTCATGGATCTGGCCGAGCAGCTCGGCGCCCTTGTCGGTGTCGCGCACCCGCAGGCACTGGGCGCTGTGCTCCACCAGCGTGGTGGTCGATATGATGTCGGTGCCGTTTCTCACGGCCTCCTCGGCCGAGGAGAATGGCTCGTGCTGCACGAGCTCCAGGCCGCTGCTAC
>USHH01000240.1 GCA_900554345.1 uncultured Bacteroidales bacterium
CTGGGCAGCGCCGCCACGGCTCTTGTCGGCGCGCTCGCGACGACGCTCCTCCTTGCCCTTCTTCTTGGGGCGTGTCGACTGGTTGATGGCGGAGAGGTCGATTTTTCCGAGCACCTTGAGCTCCTGGGGAGCCGCGGGGGCGTTCAGGCGGAACACCTCGGTCTTCAGGGGCTGTTCAGGCGTTGCCGTCTTCACAGGCTGCGCGGCCGGAGCCTGGGGCTGCGCGGCCTGAGGGCGGGGCGTTGTGTCCTTGGGAGCCGCGGAAGTCGCCTTCGGAGACCCGGGCTGCTGGGGTTGCTGACGCTGGGCCTTGTCGCGCTGGCGCTCCCTGTCGGGACGCTGAGCCGGCTGCTGGGGAGCGGAGCCCTGCGGCCTGCTGGTCTCGGCCGGGGCCTGGGGCCGTGGCGCCTGTGCCTCGGTGGCCCTTGGAGCGGGCTTCTCGGCCTTGGGAGCCGCAGCCGCCTTCCCGGGAGCCTGTTTCTCTACCACAACGGGCTTCTCGGGCGCCTGCGCCGGCTGCATGGGACGCTCGGGATGCTTGAGGTCGATCTTGCCGAGCACCTTTAGGCCCGGAGCAGGCGCCTGATGAGCGGCTTCCGCCTCACGGTTTTTCTCAGCACGGGCGGCCTTCTTGTCGCTCATGCGGGTGGTGGTGAATTTGTCGGACTTCTCCTTGGCGTCCTTGTCGTTGCTGAACTCACGCTTCAGCAGGGCCTCCGCGTCTTCCCCGATGCGCGCATTGGGGTTGCCCGCGTCGACCTCTATATTATGGCGCTTGAGAAATTCGGCCACGGTGTTCACACCGACATTGAGGTCTTTAGCTATCTTACTTAATTTTATGCGCATATAATGTTGTGGTAAATTATTCTTCAAATTCCGAGCGTATCACGCTCATCACATGCTCGAGCGTGGAGTCTTCGAGGTCGGCCTGCTCGAGCACCTCGGGGCTTGCGTTGAGCACTGCCTTGGCGGTGCCGAGGCCGAGGTCCTTGAGAGCCTCGATCACCCAGTCGTCGATCTCATCGCGGAACTCATCGAGGTAGATGTCTTCCTCACCCTCCTCGATGTCGCGGTAGACGTCGATGGAGTATCCGGTGAGCATGGTGGCGAGACGGATGTTGTGGCCCCCCTTGCCGATGGCGAGCGACACCATCTCGGGATGCAGGAATACCTCCGCCTTGCGATCCTCCTCGTTGATGCGTATGGAGCTGATCTTTGCCGGGCTGAGGGCCCGCTGGATGAAGAGCGAGGGGTTGGATGTATAGGATATCACGTCGATGTTCTCGTTGCGGAGCTCACGCACTATGCCGTGGATGCGGCTCCCCTTGGGGCCCACGCAGGCTCCCACGGGGTCGATGCGGTCGTCGTAGCTCTCCACGGCGATCTTCGCTCTCTCGCCGGGGATGCGGGCCACGGTCTTGATCGTGATCAGGCCGTCGTGGATCTCGGGCACCTCGTTCTCGAAGAGGCGGCGCAGGAAGCGCTCGTCGGTGCGGCTTACGATGATCTTGGGATTGTTGTTGGGGTTGTCGACCCTCTTCACCACAGCCCTCACCATGTCGCCCTTATGGAAGTTGTCGCCGGGAATCTGCTCGTCCTTAGGCATTATGAGCTCGTTCTGCTCCTCGTCGAGCAGAAGCATCTCCTTTTTCCAGATCTGATGCACCTCGCCGACGATGATCTCGCCCTCGAGCTCCCGGAACTTGGAGAAGATGGCGTCTTTCTGCAGGTCGAGGATCTTCGACTGGAGGGTCTGGCGCAGAGTCAGGATGGCGCGGCGGCCGAACTTCTCGAAAAAGATCTGCTTGGCCACATCCTCGCCGATCTCACACTCGGGGTCGATCTCGCGGGCATCGGTGAGGCCAATCTCCATGTCGGGATTCTCGACAGTGCCGTCGGCCACCACCTTGAGGTTCTGATATATCTCGCAGTCGCCCTTGTCGGGGTTCATGATCACGTCGAAATTCTCGTCGGAGCCAAACATCTTCGCGAGCACGTTGCGAAACGACTCTTCGAGGACGCTGATCATCGTGGTCTTGTCGATGTTTTTAAGCTCCTTGAACTCCGCAAACCGGTCAACCATATTTACGGTTTCTGCTTTCTTTGCCATATTGCCTTAGAATTGTAGAATATACTTAGTAGATTTCACTTCCGAATAGGGAAGGGTGACGGGCACGGACTCCACCACGGGCCGTTTCTGCCCCTCTTTCCTCACCTTCTGCTCCACAAGCAGGGTGAAGCCGGTGTCGCCGGCATCGCGGAGCGTGCCTTTGATCTTACGTCCGTCGGCGGTGAGCGTCTCGAGCTCCTTGCCGATATACTTGCGATACTGCCTGCCGGTCTTCAACGGGGATGTGATTCCCGCGGAGCCCACCTCCAGCTCATAGTCGTCGGTGTCGGTGGGGAATTCCTCATGAATCTGCCGCGAGAGCTCCATGCAGCGGTCGATATCGACAGCCGTGTCGGAGTCGATCTCCACCTTCACCACATTGTCGGGGCTTACCGACAGCCCGGTGAGGAAGAGGTCAGTGCCCTCGAGACACTTCCCTATGTATTGTTCAAGCGATGTCTTGTCTATCATAATCTTTAAGTCGGGTTACGCCCGCGCGGCAAGCCCCGGACAGGGACACTTGCGCGACGGCTAAAAAAGAGGAGGAGACTTATTGTCCCCTCCGGAATGCTTTTGCAAAGATAATAATAAAAATCCGACGTCCACTATCGGGACGCCCCTATTTCACACACGTTAACATTATTTATGAATAAATAACGGCCAATGCGGCTGTTTCCGCTCCTCAGCAGAGCTCGGCGTCAAAATCGCGCAGAAAAGCTCCGAGCGCCTCGTTTTTCTCCACGACGCTCTTGAGAAACTCCCTGGCCGGAAGCTCGCGACCGGAAGCCTCGTCGCGGGCGAGCTCGGTGTGGAGCGT
>USHH01000241.1 GCA_900554345.1 uncultured Bacteroidales bacterium
GAGCAGGGCGGCGGGCTCACGCGAGGCCACGGCGGCGAGGGTGGCCGGCCCCACGATGCCGTCGGCCCTGACGCCGAGAAGGCGCTGCGGCCTCTTCACTCCCACGACTCCGCTCGCCCACACATAGTCGACGAGCATCTCGGCCACCTCCTGCGAGGCTATGGCGTCGGCCCGCCAGCGATTCCAGTACCCCTCGCGGAGCACGTCGAGCCACTCTTCGTAGGTGATGGTCCGCAGCATCGCCGCCGTGGGCGCCGGCAGCGAGTGGCGCCGCCGGTAGGCGCGGTAGGCGGCGAGGGTGACGCCACACATCGTGGCTCCACCGCTGTCGAGCGCGTCGCAGCTCCACCCCGTGCGGCGCGCCAGAGCGAAGAGACGCCTGTTGCGGGCGTCGGAAGAGGGATCGGGGGTCGGGGCGCCGAGTGGCGTCCCCGCTTCGAAATGGAGTATCTTCTCCACAATCTTTTCTATATCTGCCATATTGCTCTGAGTTTGGTTTTTCCGCCCGCTAAGGTAGGGATCGTCCGTCAAAGCGACGCATTATCGCGCCACATAGACGATATATGAAAAAAATTGCTTAAATTTGCAGCTTGAACAGCTTTAAAGCCCTTTATCAGGAATTAACACTCATCCAATGCTAACCAAGAAATATCAGCTGATAAACAACGCGGGCGGCTGGCTCGTGTTCGCAATCGCCCTGGTGACCTACTGGCTCACCCTGGAGCCGACAGCCTCCTACTGGGACTGCGGCGAATTCATAATACAGGCCGACAAGCTCGAGATCGGCCACCCGCCGGGCAACCCCATCTTCATGCTCACGGCGCGATTCTTCGCCAATTTCGCCACTTCCGCCCAGACGGTGTCGGTGATGGTCAACGCCATGAGCGGCCTGCTCAGCGCCCTCACGATCCTGCTGCTGTTCTGGACCATCACCCATCTGGTGCGCCGCCTCGTGGTGAAAGACGGCCAGCGCAAGGAGCCCTCCCTCCAGCAATACCTCGCCATCATGGGCTCCGGCCTCGTGGGCTCGCTGGCCTACTGCTGGAGCGACACCTTCTGGTTCTCGGCCGTGGAGGGTGAGGTCTACGCTTTCTCCTCGTTCTGCACCGCCCTGGTGTTCTGGCTGATACTGAAATGGGAAAACCGCGCCGACGAGCCCCATTCCGACCGCTATCTCATCCTCATCGCCTACATCATCGGCGTCAGCGTGGCCGTACACCTCCTCAACCTGCTGTGTATCCCGGCCATCGTGCTCGTGTTCGCCTACCGCAAATGGAAAGACATGGACCTGGTGAAATCGCTGATCACCCTGGCCGTGTCGTTCGTGATCATCTTCGTGGTGCTCTACGGCCTCGTGCCGGGCTTCATCAAGGTGGCACAGCAGTTTGAGCTCCTCTTCGTCAACGGCTTCCACCTCTCCTTCAACAGCGGCGCCATAGCCTACGCCTTCGTGATGGCCGCCATCTTCATCTGGACCCTCCGCGAGCTCTACGCCCAGAAGTCGCCGGCCCTCATCAAGGTGGCCTTCCTGCTGAGCGTGGCCTGCTCGGGAGCCCTATTCATAGGCAGCAGCTTCCTCTGGGGCTGGATCCTCATCGCGGCCCTCGCCGCATGGCTCTTCTCCCGATGGGCGAGGCCCCTCCCCGTCAGGGTGCTCACCGTCATCACCTGGAGCATGGCAGTGATCTTCGTGGGATACTCCTCCTACGCCCTCATCCTCATACGCTCCACCGCCGACACGCCGATGAACCAGAACTCGCCCGACAACGTATTCGACCTGGCGTCATACCTCAACCGCGAGCAGTATGGCGAGAACCCGCTGCTCTACGGCGAGACACTATACTCCTCTCCACAGAAGACCCTCGAGGGAACCTACACCGACACCGTGACCTACTACGAAGGCACCCCCGTGCTCCTCTCCTCGCCGGCCTACTCCCCCGTGGTGGAAGCCGGAAAGCCCCTATACGCCAAGGGCGTGAAGGGAGCCGTGCCGCAGTCTGACTACAACTTCCTCTCCGAGGGCGAGAAGGGCGCCAACGCCTCGCTCGCCGCCCGCGGCGGCGACTACTACGTGAAGCGCGACTACAAGCCGGAGCCCAAGATGAACCCCGAGCTCAACATGCTCTTCCCGCGACTCTACAGCCGCCAGCACCGCGACCTCTACTCGCAGTGGGTGTCGCTCGACACGGCCGGAGGCAGCCTCGTGGCCGTCAACGCCATCGACCGGACCACGGGCGAGAAGGTGCCCGAGCTCGACACCTCGCGCGAGCCCGCCTACAACCAGGTGACAGGCGTGTATTCCTACCCCCAGAAATTCGCTTTCAAGCCCGGATGGGGCCAGAACCTCTCCTACTTCATCAACTACCAGCTCAACCACATGTATCTCCGATATTTCATGTGGAACTTCGCCGGACGCCAGAACGACATCCTCAATCAGGCGGGCGAGGTCGACGCCGGCAACTGGATCTCCGGCATCCCGATGATCGACAACCCACGCCTCGGCGACCAGAGCCTCCTGCCCGACGACATCGGCAAGGACAACCAGGGCCACAACGTCTACTACATGCTGCCGCTCATCCTCGGCATCATCGGCCTGCTCTGGCAGTCGTTTGCCGGCAAGAGGGGCATCGAGCAGTTCTGGGTGGTGTTCTTCCTCTTCTTCATGACGGGCATCGCCATCGTGCTCTACCTCAACCAGACCCCCGGACAGCCGCGTGAGCGCGACTACGCCTTCGCGGGCTCCTTCTACGCCTACGCCATCTGGATAGGCATGGGTGTGGCCGGCCTCTGGCGCTGCCTGCTCTGGATCCTCGACCCGGAGCGCAAGAACCGCAGGCGCTCCACGGAGGCCGACGAACAGGTGGCCCTCGTGGTCGACGAGCCGGCGCGGCTCTCGCGAGCCAG
>USHH01000242.1 GCA_900554345.1 uncultured Bacteroidales bacterium
GACCCCAACTATCCTTGGCTCGGCGCCCTCATAGGCTCCGCCGTCATCGGCTTCTGGTACTGGTGTACCGACCAGTTCATCGTGCAGCGCGTTCTCTCGGGCAAGAACGAGAAGGAGAGCCGGCGGGGCACCATCTTCGGCGCATACCTCAAGCTGCTGCCGGTGTTCCTCTTCCTCATCCCGGGCATGATAGCCTTCGCGCTCCATCAGAACCTCGGCGACTTCCTGCCGCTCAACGCCAACGGCCTCCCCAACTCCGACGCCGCCTTCCCGACCCTCGTGGCCAAGCTGCTGCCGGCCGGCATCAAGGGCCTCATCGTCTGCGGCATCCTCGCCGCCCTCATGAGCTCCCTGGCATCGCTCTTCAACTCCTCGTCGGCCCTCTTCACCATCGACTTCTACCAGCGCTTCCATCCCAATACGGAGCCTAAGAAGCTCGTGCGCATCGGTCAGGTGGCCACTGTGGTGATCGTATTCCTCGGCATCGTATGGATTCCCGTGATGCGCTCGATGGGCGACGTGCTCTACAACTACCTTCAGGAGGTGCAGTCGGTGCTCGCACCGGGCATCGCGGCCGCCTTCCTCATGGGTATCGCCTGGAAGCGAGCCTCCGCCCAGGGCGGTATGTGGGGCCTAATCTCCGGCCTCGTGATCGGCCTCACCCGTCTGTCGGCCAAGATCTGGTATGACTTCCAGCCCACGCCGATGGGCGTCGAGCACTCCTGGTTCCAGTATCTCTTCTACGACTGCAACTGGCTCTTCTTCTGCGGCTGGATGCTCCTCTTCTGCGTCGCCGTGGTGTTTGTGGTGTCGCTCTTCACGGCCGCTCCCGAGCCCGGCAAGATCCAGGGCCTCGTGTTCGGCACTTCCACACCCGAGCAGCGTGCAGCCACCCGCGCCAGCTGGAACGGCTGGGATATATTCCACTCCATCGTGATCCTCGGCATCACAGTGGCCTTCTACATCTATTTCTGGTAATCGGATGGGAGAGAGCCGCTACGCCCGCCACTGCCGGTTTCCGGTAGGCGTCGACTGCATCATCTTCAGTCTCCAGGAAGGGAGGCTGAAGGTGCTTCTGGCGCCGCGTGGCTTCGAGCCGGCGAAGGGCGTGCCGTCGCTGATGGGAGGCTTCGTGAGGCGCGAGGAGACCATCTCGCAGGCCGCCGCGCGCGTGCTCCGCGAGCTGACAGGACTCGACGAGGTGTATATGGAGCAGGTGGGCGCCTTCGGCGAGCTCGACCGCGACCCGGAGGAGCGCGTGGTCTCGATAGCCTACTACGCCCTCATAAAGCCCGAGGCGGAGATCGAGCACCGTCTGGCGGCCCATCAGGCCGTCTGGACCGACATCGACGCACTGCCGCAGCTCTATTTCGACCATAAGCTGATGATCGAGAGCGCCCTCAGGATGCTGAGGCGCAAGATATCCACCGAGCCCGTGGGCTTCAGCCTGCTGCCGGAGAGCTTTACGCTCGCCCAGCTCCAGACCCTCCACGAGGCGATCCTCGGCGAGACGCTCGACAAGCGCAATTTCCGCCGCCGCATCCTCGAGAATGTATGCGTGGAGCGCACAGGCGAGGTAGACAAGGAGGGCTCGCGGCGCGGCGCCGCCCTCTTCAGATTCAACCGCGCGCTTTATGAAATGAATTCAAAACTAAAACTTTAAGTAAGATATGCTTGAGAAACTTAAAGACGAAGTGTTTCGCGCCAATCTCGACCTCGTGAAGCATGGGCTGGTGATCTTCACCTGGGGCAACGTCTCCGGCATCGACCGCGAGAGCGGCCTTGTCGTGATCAAGCCCAGCGGCGTGAGCTACGAGACGATGACCGCCGCCGACATGGTGGTGGTGGACCTTGACGGCAAGGTGGTCGACGGCGACCTCCGTCCCTCGTCCGACACCCCGACACATCTGGCGCTCTACAGAGCGTTTCCGGAGATCGGCGGCGTCGTGCACACCCACAGCACCTACGCCACGGCCTGGGCACAGGCCGGCATCGACCTCCCCAACATCGGCACCACCCACGCCGACTATTTCCACGACGCCGTGCCCTGCACTCCCGACATGACACGCGGGGAAGTGGAGGGCGACTACGAGCAGGAGACCGGCAATGTCATAGTGAAGCGCTTCGAGGGACTCAACCCTGTGCACACCCCCGGCGTGCTCGTGAAGAACCACGGCCCGTTCACGTGGGGCAAGGACGCCCATGAAGCCGTCCACAACGCCGTCGTGCTCGAGCAGGTGGCAAAGATGGCCAGCATCGCCTTCACCATCAATCCCCGACTCACGATGAATCCCTTACTCGTGGAGAAGCACTTCAGCCGCAAGCACGGCCCCAACGCCTACTACGGACAGAAAAAGAAATAAAATCAACCCTGTATACTCACAACTCAAACTCCCGAAATCATGAATGCATACGAGAATCTGGAAGTATGGTGGATCACCGGCGCACAGCTGCTCTACGGCGGCGACGCCGTAGTGGCCGTAGACGCCCACTCCAAGGAGATGGTCGACGGCCTCAACGCCTCCGGCGAGCTTCCTGTCAAGATAGTGTATAAAGGCACCGCTAACTCCTCGAAAGAGGTGGAGGAGCTCATGCGCGCCGCCACCGTCAGCGACCGCTGCGTGGGCGTCATCACATGGATGCACACCTTCTCCCCCGCCAAGATGTGGATCCACGGCCTCCAGCAGCTCCGCAAGCCCCTGCTCCACCTCCACACCCAGTATAACGCCGAGATTCCATGGGACACCATGGACATGGACTTCATGAACCTCAACCAGTCGGCTCACGGCGACCGCGAGTTCGGCCACATCTGCGCCCGCATGAACGTGCGCCGCAAGGTGGTTGTCGGCCACTGGACCAACCCCGAGACACGCCGCCGCATCGCC
>USHH01000243.1 GCA_900554345.1 uncultured Bacteroidales bacterium
GCGGTCGAAGCCGTCGCCTGGAAGCTCCAGCAGGCCAGCCGCACCGCAACGCTCTATATGGCTCCCTACGGCATACCGGGAGTGGAGGGAGTGCGCATCGACCCTCTTGATTTCGACGCTGTGGCCCGGTTTGTGGGCGCCAACAGCATCGACATGGTGATTCCCGGCGGGGAAGGGCCCATAGTGGCCGGCATAGCCGACGCTCTTTCGGAGGTGGATGTAAAGGTGATAGCTCCCGACAAGGCATGCGCCCGGCTGGAGGGAAGCAAAGAGTTTGCCAAGGAGTTCATGAGCCGCCACAGCATCCCGACAGCCCGCTTCATGACGGTGACTCCAGACTGGCTCGAGGAGGGGCTCAATTTCATCGACTCGCTCCACGCGCCCTACGTGCTCAAGGCCGACGGGCTGGCCCACGGCCAGGGCGTGATCATCCGCGAGACGGCCGACGAAGCCAAGCAGACGCTGCGCGAGATGCTCGACGGCATGTTTGGCGAGGCTTCGTCGACGGTCGTCATAGAGGAGTTCGTGGCCGGCCAGGAATGCTCCGTCTTTCTCGCCGTCGACGGCGAAGACTATCTGCTGCTGCCGGCGGCAAAAGACTATAAGAAGATTGGGGAGGGCGACAAAGGGCCCAACACGGCAGGTATGGGCGCGGTATCGCCGGTGCCGTTTGTCGACGCGGAATTCATGGAGAAGGTGGAGCGCCGCATCATCCAGCCCACGCTCAGAGGGCTCAGGGAGGAAGGCCTCGACTTCCGCGGATTCCTCTTTCTGGGGCTCATGGAGCAGGAAGGGGAGCCGGTGCTTATCGAATACAATGTGCGTCTGGGCGATCCGGAGGCGGAGGCGATACTGCCGCGCATCGAGAGCGACATCGTGGACGTGCTGGAGGGAATCGCCGACCGCACGCTGGCGCTCAAGCGCCTGCAGACCTCAGACCTCTGCTCGGCGGCCGTGGTGCTCGCCGAGAGAGGCTATCCGGGGCCCGTCGACGCCGCCAAGCCCGTCGAGGGACTCAACGCTCCCGATGCCGGCTACACCGTGTTTCCGGGAGAGATCCTTTTCACCACCGACAACCTCGCCTTCTCCGACGGCGGCCGCGTGGCTACGGTGGAAGCGCTCGGCGCCAGCCTGCCTGAAGCCATCGGCAAGGCCCTCGCCGGAGCCGGCGACATACATTTCGATGGCAAATACTTCCGCCGCGACATAGGGTTCGACCTGCTCGGCCCTTCACCCGTAATACCCTCAGCCGATGTATAAGCACGAGATCGGAGCCGAAGGGCTCGTAATGGCCGCCATACTCGCCGGGCTCATGATGGCCGGCGCGCTGCTCTTCGCAGAGCTCCCCGCCGTGGAGACACCGCTCGGCGTCTGCCTGCCGTCGCCCAACCAATGGCATCTCGACCGCTGGGTGTCGTGGGGCATCAACCTTACGCTGACCGTCGGCATCGCATGCGCACTCTACCTCATCAACAAGCATTTCAACTTCATACGCACCACCGACACAGTGCTTCCCGCAGCGTTTCTGGTGCTTATGGCGGCAGTGCCGCAGGTGTCGATGCGACTTGACGCCGGCGTCATGGTGAGTTTCGTGTGGGCCGGTCTCCTGCCGCTTCTCTTCGCCGTCTACCGTCGCCCCAACGCCACCCAGCAGATGTTTGTAGCCGCCACGTTCATATCCCTGGGCTCGATGATATGCTACGCTTTCGCGCTCTACGCCGTGGGGCTGCTGATTCTCGGCGCCATGATGAAGGTGTTCCGGATCAAGGAATTCATCGCCACGCTGCTTGGACTCGCCGCCCCCTACTGGGTAGGAATAGGATTCGCACTCATCAGCCCATCGTGGTTCCACATGCCGGAGCCCACCAATTTCATCATGAACTTCAGGCCCGACGTGGAGTCAGTGCTCCTCGCCTCAACCGTGGGCCTCACTCTGCTCTGGGTGGTTCCGCTGAGCCTGCGTAACTCCATACGCCTCTATGCAGGCAATTCGCGGATACTGGCCATGAACTTCAGCTTCACCGTGCTCGGAATCATAAGCATCCTCGGGATGCTCATAGACTACGGCAATATCGCCACATATATCCCCACACTGTTTATGAGCGCCGCCGTGACGCTCGCCGAGAGCATGGCCCTCTGGCCGCCGCGCAAGCCCTCGATTCCGCTTTCACTCCTCGTGGCCTTCTATCTCGGCCTCAGTGTGGCCCTTATCTATTTCCTCTACTGATGAAGATCATAATCGACAAGGACATACCCTTTATCGACCGGCGCCTCGACGGGCTGGCCGAAGTGGTCAGGGTCGACCAGGGCGGCTTCACCCCGGAGCTCGTGGCCGACGCCGACGCGCTGATGATACGCACGCGCACCCGCTGCTGCCGCGAACTGCTCGAAGGCTCGAGAGTGAGCCTCATAGCCACAGCCACCATCGGCACCGACCAGATCGACATACCCTGGTGTGAGAGCGCCGGAATCAAGGTGGAGAACGCCGCCGGATGCAACGCGCCGGCGGTGGCCCAGCACGTGATCTCCACGCTGCTCCACATGGGCTTCGACGGCTCTAAGATGCCTCTCGGCATCGTGGGCTACGGACATATAGGCACCATCGTGGCCGACTGGGCGCGACGCATCGGATGGCAGACGCTGGTGTGTGACCCGCCACGCAAGGAGGCCGGCATGGCCGACGAGGACTATATCCCTCTCGAGGAGCTGCTCGCGAAGAGCGGCGCCGTGACGGTGCACACGCCGATGACCAGGACCGGGCGCCATGCCACGCATCATCTGATAGGGGAGCGGCAGCTCACACTGATGCCGGAAGGCTCGATTCTGGTGAACGCCGCCCGCGGCCCGATAGTCGACAACAAGGCGCTGCTCGCCGCCATCA
>USHH01000244.1 GCA_900554345.1 uncultured Bacteroidales bacterium
GCTAAATTACAAAAAATCCGCCATTCGGCGAAAAGAAAAAATTTTTTACTAATTTTGCAGTCTGTTACAACGGCTTACCCGGCCCATGCCCCTCCGGCCTGTAGGGTCGCTTTTCAAAGCTTCCGCCTGTCAGCAGCCGGCCCGCCGGGCCTCTTTTATATACTGATCATTAAATCATCGAAATATGAACGAATTAGCCACCAAATACGATCCCGCCGAAGTCGAGGACAAATGGTATGCCTATTGGATGGAGCACCGCCTCTTCCACTCGGAGCCCGACGACCGCGAGCCTTTCTGCATCGTGATTCCGCCGCCCAACGTCACCGGCGTCCTCCACATGGGCCACATGCTCAACAATACCATCCAGGACATCCTCACCCGCCGCGCACGCATGGAGGGGAAGAATGCCCTCTGGGTGCCCGGCACCGACCACGCCGCCATCTCAACCGAGGCAAAGGTCGTGGCCAAGCTCGCCGCCGAGGGAATCTCGAAGAGCTCCCTCTCCCGCGAGGAGTTTCTCGCCCACGCATGGGATTGGACGCATAAGTACGGCGGCATAATCCTCCAGCAGCTCCGCAAGCTCGGCGCCTCCTGCGACTGGGAGCGTACCGCCTTCACCATGGACGAGACACGCTCCCGCAGCGTGATCGAGGTCTTCAACCGCCTCTACGAGAAGGGCCTCATCTACCGCGGCGTGCGTATGGTCAACTGGGACCCCAAGGCCCTCACCGCCCTCAGCGACGAGGAGGTGATATATAAGGAGGAGCAGAGCCACCTCTACCATCTCCGCTACAAGGTGGAGGATGACCCCGAGGGGCGCTACATCGTGGTGGCCACCACCCGCCCCGAGACCATCCTCGGCGACACCGCCGTCTGCGTCAACCCCGCCGACGAGCGCTACACATGGCTCAAGGGCAGGCGCGTCATCGTCCCCCTCGTGGGCCGCTCCGTTCCCATCATCATGGACTCCTACGTCGAGATGGACTTCGGCACCGGTTGCCTCAAGGTCACTCCGGCCCACGACGTCAACGACTACATGCTCGGCGACAAGTATAACCTCCCCTCCATCGACATCTTCAACGACGACGGCACCATCTCCGAGCGCGGCGGCATGTACGTCGGCAAGGACCGCTTCGTGGTCCGCCGCGAGATCATGGACGACCTCCGGAAGGCCGGCCTCGTGGAGAAGGTGGAAGACTATGTCAACAAGGTGGGCCACTCGGAGCGCACGGATGCCGTGATCGAGCCCAAGCTCTCCATGCAGTGGTTTGTGAGGATGCAGCCCCTCGTCGGCCCCGCGCTCGACGCCGTGGAGACCGACGCCATCAGGTTCGTCCCCGCGAAGTTCAAGAACATCTACCGCCACTGGATGACGGGCATCAAGGACTGGTGCATCTCCCGTCAGCTCTGGTGGGGACATCAGATTCCCGCCTGGTATCTCCCCGACGGCGGCTACGTCGTGGCCCGCAACGAGGAGGAGGCCTTCCTCAAGGCCATCGAGAAGAGCGGCAATGCCTCGCTCACTCCCGCCGACCTGAAGCGCGACCCCGACTGCCTCGACACATGGTTCTCCTCCTGGCTCTGGCCCCTCGCCCTCTTCAACGGCATACTCGACCCCGACAACAAGGAGTTTAAGTATTATTATCCCACCACCGACCTCGTCACGGCCCCCGACATCATCTTCTTCTGGGTGGCGCGCATGATCGTGGCCGGATATGAGTTTGCCGGCGGGATGCCCTTCCGCAACGTCTACTTCACGGGTATCGTGCGCGACAAGCTCGGCCGCAAGATGTCGAAGTCGCTCGGCAACTCCCCCGACCCGCTGGAGCTCATCGCTAAGTATGGCGCCGACGGCGTGCGTATGGGCATCATGCTCGCCGCCCCCGCCGGACACGATATCATGTACGACGACAGCCTCTGCGAGCAGGGCCGCAATTTCTGCAACAAGATCTGGAATGCCTTCCGCCTCGTGAAGGGCTGGCAGGTCGACGCGGCCGCTCCCCAGCCCGACTCCTCTAAGGAGGGCATCGAGTGGATGGGCGCCCGCATCAACAATACCCTCGCCGAGGTGGCCGACCTCATGGGCAAGTTCCGCATCTCGGAGGCCCTCATGGCCGTCTACCGTCTCTTCTGGGATGAGTTCTCATCCTGGTATCTCGAGGTCATCAAGCCCGCCTACGGCTCCCCCGTCGACGCCGTCACCTACGAGAAGACTCTCGACTACTTCGACACGCTGCTCCGCCTGCTCCACCCCTTCATGCCTTTCATCACCGAGGAGCTCTGGCAGCACCTCCGCGACCGCGCCGAGGGTGAGAGCATCATGTATGCCCGCCTACCGGAGGCCGTAGGGTACGACGACGCCATCCTCGCCCGCTTCGAGCATCTCAAGGAGGTCGTGGCCGGCATCCGCACTGTCCGCAAGCAGAAGCAGATCCCGCAGAAGGAGCCCGTCAAGCTCTTTATCAAAGGCCCCCACGACGACTCCCTCGACGCCATCCTCATCAAGATGGGCAACCTCGAGATGATCGACCTCGTCGACGGGAAGGTGTCCCCCTCCGCCTCCTTCATAGTAGGCGCCGTGGAATACAGCATACCTCTCGAGGGCAACCTCGTCGACGTCGACGCCGAGATAAAGAAGCTGGAGAAGGACCTCGCCTACTACGAGGGATTCCTCGCCACCGTGCGCAGGAAGCTCGGCAACGAGCGCTTCGTCGCCGGCGCCCCTGAGAAGGTCGTGGCCATGGAGCGCAAGAAAGAGAAAGACGCCCTGGAGAAGATCGAGGCCATCAGGGCCTCCCTCGCCGCCTTCGGCAGATAACGATACATGGATCTTAAATTATAATCAATATCACACGAGCCGCCGCCTATCATAA
>USHH01000245.1 GCA_900554345.1 uncultured Bacteroidales bacterium
GAGGGCTACGCCACAATCAACCAGCTGCTCGACGGCGACACGGAGTCGATACTCGACGGCACCGTATTCTACGCCACCCGCGACAACGTGTGGACCGTCATCGGCTTCATCGGAGCCATTATACTGAGCAAGGTGTTTGCCACGTCCGCCACCAACGGGGCGGGAGGCGTGGGGGGCACATTCGCGCCCTCGCTCTTCATGGGAGCCCTCTGCGGATTCATATTCGCCTTCATACTCAACTACCTCTTCCCCGACATAGGGCTCAGCAACCAGAACTTCGCCCTCATGGGTATGGCCGGGCTGATGAGCGGCGTGATGCATGCCCCGCTGATGGCTATCTTCCTCACCGCCGAGATGACCGGCGGATACAACCTCTTCCTCCCGCTGCTGATAGTCTCGACGCTGGCCTACATGACGATAAGACTGTTTGAGCCATACAGCATATACACCGTGCGTCTCGCCAAGGCCGGCGACCTGCTCACCCACCAGAAAGACAAATCGGTGCTGACCCTGCTGAAGGTCGACAACCTCATAGAGAAAGACTTCAAGCAGGTGCATCCTGAGATGAACCTCAAGCAGGTGGTCGACATCATCGCGACCTCCAACCGCAACCTCTTCCCCGTTACCGACAGCGACGGGATGCTTCTGGGCGTCGTGCTCCTCGACGACATCCGCAATATAATGTTCCGCCCGGACCTCTACAGGAAGATGCATGTGACCCGCTTCATGTCGGCGCCCCCGGCACGCATAGAGGTGTCGCAGCCGATGGAGGAGGTGATGAACACCTTCGACCGCACCAATGCATGGAACCTCCCCGTGGTGGATCACGGCAAATACATAGGATTCGTATCCAAATCAAAGATATTCAACTCCTACCGACGCGTGTTGCGCCATTATACCGACGATGAGTGATAAAATGGAAAAGAAAGATCTGAAGATAGTGTTTTTCGGCACCCCGGAGTTTGCCGTGGCGAGCCTCGACAGGATAGTGGGCAACGGCTGGCAGGTTGGCGCCGTAGTGACGATGCCCGACAAGACGGCCGGTCGTGGCCATAAGCTCATAGAGAGCGACGTGAAGAGATACGCGGTGTCCAAAGGGCTGAAAGTGCTCCAGCCTGCCAAGCTGAAGGCCCCCGACTTCATCGAGGCGCTGAAAGAGATAAACGCCGACCTGTTCGTGGTGATAGCTTTCAGGATGCTTCCGCGCGAGGTGTGGGAGATGCCGCGCCTGGGCACGTTCAACCTCCACGGCTCCCTGCTGCCTAAATACCGTGGCGCCGCCCCCATCAACCGTGCCGTGATGAACGGTGAGACCGTGACCGGCGTCACGACTTTCTTCCTACGGCATGAGATAGACACCGGCGACATCATAGATATGCGGCAGACCACAATAGGGCCCGACGACAACGCCGGCGACGTCCACGACCGCCTGATGGCCATAGGGGCGGAGATGGTGGAGTCGACGCTGGAGAAAATAGCCGACGGCACAGTGACCACGCATCCGCGGGGGTGTTCCCCCCGGCTCCCAAGATATTCAAGGAGACATGCCTCATCGACTGGACCGCAGGCGCGGCTGACGTCCACAACCATGTAAGGGGCCTCGCACCCTACCCCGGAGCCTGGACGGTGATGACCGACCAGACCGGGAAGCAGACCGAGGTCAAGATACTACGCACGGTAAGAAACGGCAAATCGACCGATGCGGCTCCCGGCACCTGCCTGAGCGACGGCCGTCATCTCGAGGTGGCAACCGGCAACGGCATCTTAGAGGTGGCCGAGCTACAGCCCGCCGGCAGGAAGAGGATGGAGGCAGACGCCTTCCTGAGAGGATACCATGCGGTGAGATTCGGCAATCCGACATCAGAAGATGAGTGAGCCAGAGACAATACGCGAGGATACTGCCAACGGGGTGTGCCGCATAGTGCTCGACGTGGCGATGGCTCATGGAGTCACGACTGCGGTGTGCAGTCCCGGCTCGCGCAACGCTCCTCTGCTTATAGCGGCTGCCGCACGCAAAGAGCTCAGCAAGCACATAGTGGTCGACGAGCGCTCCGCCGCCTTCGTGGCACTCGGTATCGCCGCCACCAGCCGGCGACCCGTGGCGCTCATATGCACCTCAGGCACCGCCATGCTCAATTACGCGCCGGCCGTGGCCGAGGCGTATTACCAGCATCTGCCGCTGATAGTGATCTCGGCCGACAGGCCACAGCAATGGATCGACCAGGACGACTCGCAGACGATAAGGCAATACGAAGCTCTCGCCAACATCGTGAAGAGAAGCTACGACATCGACGGGGGCAACAATCCGGATGAAGAGGAGCTCTGGATGGCCAACCGACTGATCAACGACGCCATGTGCGTGGCCACGGGACGTCCTGAGGGGCCCGTACACATAAATGTCAGGCTCTCCCCTCCTCTCGGTGCGAAATCAGCGTCGAGGGGCACACCTACGCGCATCATACGCATGGTGAGGCCGGAAGGGATTCCCGACAAGGCCACAATGGCACGTCTCGCCGACAGAGTGGCAGCAGCCAGGGTGCTGGTGGTGGCCGGCTTCATGGCTCCCGACAACCGTCTCAACGAGGCCATGGCCAGCATGGCGGCGCTGCCCAATGTGGCAGTGATGGCCGAGACCATCTCCAACCTGCACCTGCGGGGAAGGCCGTGGGCCGTTGACGTCACTCTCTCGACACTCTCCCCGCAGGATAAGGAGCAGCTACGCCCCGACATCATAATCTCGCTTGGCGGGGCTCTGGTGTCGCGACAGATCAAGGAATACATGCGAAACTGCACGCAGGCTGAAAACTGGATTG
>USHH01000246.1 GCA_900554345.1 uncultured Bacteroidales bacterium
GCGACGCTTCTGGCTGGAGACGGGGGCGGAGACCAGCCACGACGCCACGCTACGGGCCGTGAACCGCGGCCACACCTGGCACGACATGGAACAGGCCGTGGAGCGTGCCTCGGAAAGGGGACTCCACTGCGGGCTACACCTCATAGCCGGCCTGCCAGGCGAGGGCGACAGCGAGGTGCTGGAGTCGGTGGAGAGAGCCTGCGCCCTGCCGATAGAGACACTGAAGCTCCACCACCTTCAGATTCTGAGCGGCACCGAACTGGAACGCCTGTGGCGCGAGGGGAAAGCCGAAGTGAACCTTTATACAGTGGAGGAATATCTCGAGCTGTGTGTCAGGATTATCGAGCGGGTGCCCGAGCGCATAGCCATCGACCGCTTCCTCTCGCAAAGCCCGCCGGGAATAGTGGCCGCACCCCGGTGGAACCTGAAGAACTATCAGTTTGCCAATATGCTCTCCGCACGCCTCAAGGCGCGGTAGACACAGTAATAAACACCATCAAATCAACATTCATTATGGGAACAATCATCAGAACAACGCTGTGGGCAGCCCTACTCGGGGCGACAGCAGCCTCTGCGGGAGCGCAGGTGACACTGACGGTGCCGGCGCAGCTCGCCGACTCCACGGTGAAGGCTCGTTACGTGATGCTGGGCAACCTCGTCGACGCCAAGACGCGCGAGGACATCAAAGTGAAGGAGGCCGAGGTGAAAGCCGACGGCAACACGTTCACCTTCAACATCGACCCGACAGGGAGCGCCCAGTATATGGTGACTTTCGGCGAGACGCAGATGCCTATCATCTACACCGCTCCCGGACAGAAGATCCGCGTCGACATCACCTCCGTGTCGCCGATGGCCTACACCGCCGAAGGCTCGCAGCTCATGGAGGGCGTGAGCTACATCGACAATCTGCTCAAGCCATATGTGGAACAGCAGCAGGCCATCATCGACTCCGGCAACATCGACACCTCGAAACTCGAGGAGCTCGACACGAAGATGACCGATCTTCTCGTAGACTACATCAAGAACAATCCCGACAATCCGGCAGCCGTCGCCGCCCTGCTCCAGCTCGGCACGGGTCAGGAGTATCTCGACGGCATCAACCTGCTGGGGAGCGGTGCCCGCCAGAGCATGCTCTATGCCATGGCGCGCCAGCGCGAGCCCTACGTTAGGGAGAGCCTGGCCAAGCAGCGCCGCATGCAGCAGATGAGCGACGGCACCCAGGATGCCCCCGGCTTCACACTGCCCGACACCGATGGCAAGGAGGTGAAGCTCTCCGACTTCAGGGGCAAATGGGTAGTGCTCGATTTCTGGGGCTCGTGGTGCATCTGGTGCGTGAGGGGATTCCCCCATCTGAAAGAGGCCTACGAGAAATACAGGCCTGAGCTGGAAGTGATCGGCATCGACTGCAACGAGACGAGGGAGGAATGGCTGGAGGGAGTGAAGAAGCATGAGCTTCCGTGGGTCAACCTCTACTGCGACACCCAGGCCGACAGCAGCCTTATGGAGGCCTATGGCATCGAGGGCTTCCCCACGAAGGCCATCATCAACCCCGAGGGCAAGCTCGTCGACATCACCGTGGGCGATGATCCGGGCTTCTACGACAAGCTGGCGAAATTCATGGGGAAATGATTGCGGCAAGCCGCAATCATTTCCAGGAGTGAAGGGGCAAAGGTGATTATTGAAAAAACCGGAGCCGGGCGTCGAGACGTCCGGCTCCGCATTTTGAAGTACAACTCAAGCCATCTGTGAAAACGTTTGCATGCTTAATGCCAAAAAAAACATCGTTAGATGCAGGCGAGTTCTCTTAATGAGCTAAGACAATAGACATAGATGATTGAGAGGCGGGAACCGATTCATAAGAATAGATTTTGTCATTAAGTTCGGCGTAAAGATAACAATAAGTCGCGACATACGCAATATTTTTAATAATTTTTTATAAAATATCTTAAATCTGCCGACTTAATACATATGACAAAGACTATTATCTTAAAGATAATAAGCAGTATGAGACGACACGCCGCCTGTGATGTGCCACAATAAAAGCATAGTCCATCATAAACATTCCATGCGGGAGGAGCGCGATATTGAAAATTTGATTAACTTTGCAGAAAATAACCCGGACGCGCGACGACAGACGCAGCCTCCGACACAAAACAACCGGAATCGATGCCAAAAAACGAAAAGATAGAATACATAGAGCACGACGCGACCGTTGAGAGCGTTGACGCCTCGGCCAACCTCGTGACCGTTGTGATCAACGACCAGGAAGAGTGCGGCTCATGCCCGGCAGCCACTCTCTGCTCCGGTGGCAACGGCGACAACAGGGTGACGGTGCGCACACCCCACGCATCATCCTACGCCAAGGGAGAGGAAGTGATCATCCGGGGCACTGAGCAGATGCACCACCGAGCCGTCATGCTCGCCACCGTAATACCGTGCATAGCCCTCGTGGCCGTCATGACAGCCATCTACCTGCTCACATTCAACCAGCTCGCCGCGGCCCTCGGAGGGCTCGCCGCCACTATGTTCTTCTTCGTGATGCTCTACCTCTTCCGCAACCGGCTGGCCCACGAATTCACATTCCAGATACTTAAACGTCAAACCGACAAGCCATGACAATAGCTTATTCCATCCTGATACTGGGCGTCATCGGGATAGTGGCGGCGATACTCCTCTATATCGCCGCAAAGAAATTCCACGTGGATGAGAATCCGAAAATCGCCGAAGTGGAGGAACTCCTTCCCGGCGCCAACTGCGGCGGCTGCGGCTACAGCGGCT
>USHH01000247.1 GCA_900554345.1 uncultured Bacteroidales bacterium
GGGGCCCATTGTCTCGAGGAAGTAGTGCATATGGGCGGAGAGCCTCAGCTTCTCCTCGCTGACGTCGAGCTTCTCTATATAGAAGATGAGCTCCTGCTCGAGACGGCCGCGGTCGTATTCGATGGAGGTGAGGCGGGAGAGCTGTTCCTCGAGGCGTGCTCTGATTTTCGGCACCCTCTCTTTCTCATATGGGTCGATGTCGGCGAGAAGGCTCTCGATGTTGGCTATCTTGTCGATGAAAAAGAGATACAGCTTTCGGCCTTCCTGGAGCCGCGACTCCACGATATTCGCGAGGGCGTCGGCCACGGCCTTCGAGAAAGCCGCGACATCGTCGGGGTCGAGGTCGGCGGTCTCGGCGCGGAGGGCGTCGGGGAGACGGAGGAGCACGGAGTGCCAGTCGGCGGGGGGAGGGATGCCGAGGAGCTCGTCGAGCTGCTCTATCTGTGCCTTGTAGGCGCGCAGGGCGCCCGTATTGAGCGAGGCGGGAGCCTCCTCGCCGAGCTGCTCCACATTGGCCGAGAGCTCCACCTTGCCGCGCTCCACCACGGGAGCGAGCATATTGCGCGCCTCGATCTCGAGCTCGCGCATGCTGGAGGGTATGCGGCAGGTGAGGTCAAGCTGCTTGCTATTCAGCGACTTGATCTCGACTGTGATTTTTTTATGTGGCGAAGAAGCCACCCCGCGGCCGAAGCCGGTCATGGAAAGAATCATTACACAGCGTCTTTAAAGGTAATACTCACCGCAAATTTAGCATTTTTTTATTGATTTATTGCCACTATGCAATCGAAATTTGCTATATTTGCGTTTAATTAGTCGGAGACCCGGTAGGCATCCGGCTCCGCTTTACCCGCAAAACCCAAAATAATCATACATATATGAGCAACGACGAATTATTGAGAACGGTGACGGCTCGCGCCGAGAAATGGCTCGGGCCCGAATACGACGAGGAGACACGCGCCGAAGTGAAAAGGATGCTTGAGGCCGACGACAAGACAGAGCTGATCGAGAGCTTCTACAAGGACCTCGAGTTCGGCACGGGGGGTCTGCGCGGCATCATGGGCGCCGGCACCAACAGGATGAACATCTACACGGTGGGCGCCGCCACCCAGGGTCTCGCCGAGTATCTGCTCGACTGCTTCAAGGACCTTCCGCAGATCAGCGTGGTGGTGGGCCACGACGTGCGCCACAACTCGCGCAGGTTTGCCGAGATGGTGGCCGACATCTTCTCGGCCAACGGCATCAAGGCTTATCTCTTCGACGCCTGCCGCCCCACTCCAGAGGTGTCGTATGCCATCAGGCGTCTCGGCTGCCAGAGCGGCGTCAACATCACCGCCAGCCACAACCCCAAGGAATACAACGGCTACAAGGCCTACTGGAGCGACGGCGCCCAGATGATCGCCCCCCACGATGTGGAGACCATCGAATACGTCAACCGCATCAAGGACGTCAGCCAGATCCGGTTCCAGCCCGACAGGGAGCTCATCCAGATCATCGGCAAGGACATCGACGAGCCCTATCTCGAAGACATCAGGGCCCTCTCGCTCAGCCCGGAGGCCGACAGGCGCCACGCCGACATGAAGATCGTCTACACCCCGATCCACGGCACAGGCTCCATGCTGATCTTCGACTCGCTGAAGCGCTGGGGCTTCAACAACATCATCCACGTGCCAGAGCAGGACGTGCAGGACGGCGACTTCCCCACAGTGGCCTCCCCCAACCCGGAGAACCCCGAGGCCATGGCCATGGGCATCGCCAAGGCCCGCGAGACAGGCGCCAGCATAGTGCTCGCCTCCGACCCCGACGCCGACCGCATAGGCGTGGTGGTGCGCGACAAGAAGGGCAACTACCAGCTGCTCAACGGCAACCAGATCGGCATGACGCTCCTCTACTACATCATCACCCGCAACGCCGAGCTCGGCCGACTCACGGGCAATGAGTATTGCGTGAAGACAATCGTCACCACGGAGACCATCAAGCGCATCGCCGAGGCCAACAACGTGAAATGCTACGACTGCTTCACGGGCTTCAAGTGGATCGCCGACGTGATGCGCTCGCTCGAGGGCAGGGAACGCTACCTCGGGGGCTGCGAGGAGAGCTACGGCTTCCTGGCCGAGACATTCTGCCGCGACAAGGACTCCGTGTCAGCCATCTCGCTGATGTGTGAGTGCGCCGCATGGGCGGCCGACCAGGGCCTCGACCTTTATGAGCTGGTGATCGACATCTACACGAGATACGGTTTCTCTCGCGAGCGCGGCGTGAGCGTGGTGCGTCCCGGCAAGACGGGAGCCGACGAGATAGTGGCCATGATGAAGGGCTACCGCGAGAATCCGCCGAAGTCGCTCGCCGGTTCTCCGGTGACGGTGATCAAGGATTATGCCGACCTCAACTGCCGCGACCTCAAGACCGGGACGACGGAGAAGCTCAACTTCCCGGTGACCTCCAACGTGCTGCAGTTCTTCACGGAGGCGGGCGACAAGGTGTCGATCCGTCCTTCGGGCACGGAGCCGAAGATCAAGTTCTACGTCGAGGTGCGTGAGGATATGTCGTCGAAAGAGAGCTACGAGGATACGGTGGAGAAAGCCGAGCGCCACATCGACGACGTGCTGCGCGACCTCGGTGTGAAGTGAAGAGTCAAGAGTGAAGAGTCAAGAGTGAAGAGTCAAGAGTCAAGAGTCAAGAGTGAAGAGTGAAGGGTCAAGGCGCTTCGCGCAAGAGTGAAGCGCTGAGTGTGGGGATACGTGCCGGGGGCACGTCCCTACAAACCGGATTCTCA
>USHH01000248.1 GCA_900554345.1 uncultured Bacteroidales bacterium
TAGGCAAGCAGGTCTGTGGTGGGTTTGCCTTTTTGCCGTCCCCAGCCATACTGCGGATACTGGATGGCGAGCTGCCTCATGAGCTCGTCGCGGTGGGTCTTGGCGAGCACCGAAGCCGCGGCAATCGACATATAGGTGGCGTCGCCGTGCACCACCGTGTGGTGGGGCACCTTATAGGGCTTGAAACGGTTTCCGTCGACTATGACGTGCTGCGGAGCGATCGAGAGACGGTCGAGGGCCCTCTGCATGCCGAGGATGGAGGCATTGAGGATGTTGATGCGGTCGATCTCCTCGGCATCGACCATCACCACGGCCCATGCCAAGGCGTTCTCCTCTATAATGGGACGCAGGCACTCGCGGGCCTTCTCCGAGAGCTTCTTGCTGTCGTCGAGACCCGGGCATGAGAATCCGGGAGGCAGGATCACGGCCGCGCAGCTCACCGGGCCGGCGAGACATCCGCGTCCGGCCTCGTCGCAGCCGGCCTCGATGACGTCGGGAAGCATGTAGGGAAGAAGCATGTCAATGGTCGCGGGAGATGATATAGTCGAAGAGGTCGCGGAAGGTCTGCTTCCATTCGGAGTCGGGATAGGCGTCGAGGAGACGGTCGGCGTCAGCCTCGATCTGCCGCATGCGGTCAACAGCGTACTCGATGCCGCCAGAAGCGCGTGCGAAATCTATCAGCTCCGCGATCTCGTCGTTGGATAGATTGCCTCGCCGCAGCATATCCTTGTAGGCCTGCGCCGTGACGGAGTCGCCGTTGGCGAGGGCATAGAGGAGCGGGAGCGTCACCTTTCCCTCGCGGAGGTCGTTGCCGGTGGGCTTGCCCACGCGCTCGTCGTCGAAATAATCGAAGATATCATCCTTGATCTGGAAGCAGAGACCGAGCTTCTCGCCGTATTCGAGGAGGGGGGCATACTGACTCGACGACACGCCCACGGCCTCGGCGCCCATCCTGACGCAGTTGCTGAAGAGCGAAGCCGTCTTTTTCCGGATCATGTTCATATACGACTCGTAGTCGAAATTATGGTCGCGCACGTTGCATATCTGGTCGATCTCGCCGAGACTCAGCTCCACGCCGAGCTCGGAAAGGGAGGAGATGATGTTGATGTTTCCGGTGCGGATTCCTGCCGAAAGGGCGTTGGAGACGAAGAAATCACCCACGAGCACCGCGATATGGTTGCCCCAGATGCTGTTGATGGTGCGCCGGCCACGGCGGGTGTCGGTCTCGTCGACGATATCGTCGTGGATCAGGGAGGCGTTGTGGAGCATCTCGAGGGCGGCTCCGGCATGGAGCACATGGTCGTTGACCTCGCCGAAAAAGCGCGCGCTGAGAATCACCATGATGGGCCTAAGCTGTTTGCCTTTGGTGGTCAGATAGTTGGTGACTACTGCGTTCATCATCGGATTGTCAGTGGCGAGCGAGCGACGAATGATCTCATTCATCGCCGCGAGCTCGGCGCCAAGCCGTGATTGGATACTGCTGAGAATGTCCATTTATGATGATTCTTCAAATTCAAAAGCAAAATTAATAAAATATTTGTTGATTATTACCACTTCAACCGATGGAAATTGCTAAATTAGCAAAAAATATGCGCTGCGACCTCCTTTCGGGATGGCTCGTGCCGCCAAACCAATCGATGACTATGACAGAAAAACGCCTGTTTCTTCTTGACGCATACGCGCTGGTCTACCGCGCCTACTACGCATTGATAAAGATGCCGAGGGTGACGAGCGCCGGATTCAACACATCGGCCGTCTTCGGCTTCGTCAACACTATCGAGGAGCTGCTGCGCAAGGAGCGCCCCACACATATCGCGGTCTGCTTCGACCCTCCCGGTCCTACCTTCCGCACCCGCCTCATGGAAAGCTACAAGGAGCAGCGCGAGGCGATGCCGGAAGACATCAGGCTCTCCATACCCATCATCAAGGAGATCATACGCGCCTACAGGATACCCCTCGTGGAGGTGGAGGGCTTCGAGGCCGACGACGTGATCGGCACGCTGGCACGCCGGGCCGAGAAGGAGGGGTTCACCACATATATGATGAGTCCGGACAAGGATTTCGGACAGCTGGTAAGCCCGTCGGTGCTCCAGTATAAGCCCTCCTACCGGGGCAATGACTTCGAGATACGCGGCGAGAAGGAAGTATGCGGAAAATACGGCATCAGCCGCACGTCGCAGGTGATCGACCTTCTGGCGCTGATGGGCGACAAGATCGACAACATTCCCGGCTGCCCCGGCGTGGGCGAGAAGACGGCCGTCAAGCTGATCGCCGACTTCGGCGACGTGGAGCATCTCCTGGAAGGCACCGACCGCCTCAAGGGCGCCCTGCGCAGGAAGATAGAAGACAATGCCGACATGATACGCCAGTCGAAGGTGCTGGCCACCATACGCACCGACGCGCCGGTGGAGGTCACGCCCGACGAGCTGCGCTGCCGCGAGGCCGACACCGGCAAGCTCTTCGCCATATTCCGCGAGCTCGAGTTCCGCAATCTATCGGAGCGTGTCAGCAAGCGCATCGGCATGGAGACCACGGGGGCACTCCCCCTTTTCGACACCGAAGCCGAACCCGCCCGAAGCTCGGACGATGCCGGGAAAGCCGGCGAAACACCGGCCAGCCTCGCCGGCACTCCCCACACATTCATCACCGTAGACTCTCCTGAGAAACTGTCGGCTCTCGACGAGGCCACGGGGTGCACGCGGCGCTGCGGCCTGGTGATGGTGGCCGACGGCGACAACGACATGGGCGCCGTCTGGGTCGGCACC
>USHH01000249.1 GCA_900554345.1 uncultured Bacteroidales bacterium
CACCCTCCCCGCCGCCACCCTGCGAGTCCATAGGTATCTTCCTGCCAGGTGTGCATTGCCGATATAGCCTCCCTTCGCGAAGGCGGCGAGGACGCCGCCACTCCCAATATAGTTATATTTGAAAATGCCGAAGCCATATGAGATTGCCATTTTTTATTAACTTTGTAGACTATTATGGAGATTGAACAAAGAAGGACACACTATACGCTGTTCATAGACGAGTGCGGCGACCCGAATCTTGAAAAGTACGACAGGACTTTCCCGATGTTCACATTGTGCGGCATACTCGTGTCATCGGATAAACTGAAATGGCTGGAGAATGAAATCAACGGTCTGAAAAGGGAGCTTTGGCAGGACGAGAGCGTAATTTTCCATTCCAGAGAAATCAGGAATCACAGCCGCGCTTTCGTCAACCTGCTTGACACGACCGTCAAAGAACGGTTTTATGAACGCATAAATGAGATACTCGGCACCGAAGACATCTATGTGATAGTTTGCTGCTGCATACTGAAAGAGCCGTTTGTAGAAAGATTCAATACCGGAGAGGATGTGTATGGTCTTTCACTCAAATATCTGATTGAACGTGCCATTTTTCACATGGACGACTGCGATAACGGCAACTGTAAGCTGTCAATAGTTGTCGAGCGCCGCAATCCCAATCAGAACCAGACGCTGTTGAAATATTACAACGGGCTGCGTGTAACAGGCACCAAATGGATAACACCGGAGCGACTGACGGACCGAATCAAGAACTTCAAGTTCCAGTACAAAGCCGACAACATCATCGGATTGCAGGTTGCCGACCTCATTGCATATCCCATAAGCCGGTATGTGCTTAATCCCGAAAGACCGAATCCGGCATTTCAGGTAATCGCCAAACATATCTACACCTACAAAGGGGCGAGATTAGGATTCAAGATAATACCCCATTAACCCTCTCCATTAAAACTTTTTCTCCGAAAAATGCGTTAGTTATTTGTGGGATAAGGATTTTATTCTTAACTTTGTATCCACCAAGGGTAGTTTCCTCTTTAACGAAATACTTCGAGTGCGAAAGCAACGATTTTAGAAACCGACAGTAGTCGATTGGAAAGAGCGGCAACTCGCCGCTCTTTTTTTCTAACCCATAAAAATAATAATAACCGGCACCCTCCCCGCCGCCACCCTGCGAGTCCATAGCTATCCTCTCCACGGCGCGGAGCAGGCCGTGGATCCGTTCTGTGGCGCGAAGGAGTCTTCGCGCACCCCGGTCCTCGTAGCCTCTCAAGCCTTCTCTTCACGACTCTTCACTCTTGACTCTTCACTCTTCACCCTTGACTCTTGCGCGAAGCGCCCCGCAACATATCGGGCGCCCCAGGCGTTTATATATTGTAATTATTCGATTCTATGAACGCTATCAAGTTTCGTTTGGCTGCTACGGGCGCTCTGCTCGGCGCCGGCCTCGCCGTCATGGCGATGCCGGCTACGCCGGTGGCTGCGCGTCAGGCCGTCAGCAAGACAGCCGCCACACCCGACACAACGCAACACTACATAAGGAAGGTGCTCGCCATCGGCGACTCCATGACCGGATGGATGGCCGAGCGCCTCAACGCCTATGGCGAGATCAACGGCTTCGATGTCGCAACCGTGGTCTGGGACGGCTCCACCATATCGAAATGGGGGAGCACGCCGCGCCTCAAGGAGATCATCGACGAGCAGAAGCCTGACCTAATCGTGGTGAGCCTCGGCATGAACGAGCTCTTCGAGCCCAATCCGGCCTCTCGTCTGGAAGCCCCCGTGAGCCGCATACTCGAGGCGGCGGGCAAGACACCGCTGCTATGGGTCGGGCCCCCCTCATGGCCCGGCGAGGATAAGGGTGCGAAGCTCAACGACTGGCTCGCCTCGCGTCTCGGAGCCGGCCGATTCTTCCGCAGCTTCGACCTCGACATCCCCCGCCAGAGCTCCACCAATCCGCATCCATCCCGACAGGGTATGGAGCAGTGGGTCGACAGCATGGTGAAGTGGATTCCGGGCAACACCGCGCTGCGTTTCCGCAGCCTCGACGCGCCCGCGCCCGGAAAAATGTCGAGGGGCAAGACCTTCATCTACCGCCGCTTGAAGGAGCAGCTCTAACTATAAAAATCAATAACCAATAAAACAAATTATGGAATTCAAGACAATTGAGATGAAAGACTACCCGGCTTTCCTCCGCCTCTACAACAGCGCCTTCCCTCCTGAAGAACGCCGTGACTATGAAGACGAACGCCACCTCGACGAATACATCAGGATGAAAGGCGGCAGATTCCACGCCTTCGTCGCCAAGGACGGCGACCTCTTCCTCGGCTTCATGAGCTACTGGGTATTCGAGGGCTACACCTATATCGAGCATTTCGCCGTGGAGCCCGAACACCGCGGCAGGAACATCGGGCGCCTCATGCTCGGGCATCTCTTCAAGGAGGTGAGTCCCGACGTGCTCATCGAGGTCGAGAAGCCCACCGACGACGACTCCTGGCGTCGTATATCCTTCTATGAGAAATGCGGTTTCCGCGTGCGCGACGAGTTCGGCTATACCCAGCCGGCCTATTCGCCCGACAAGCAGCCGGTGGAGATGCTGCTGATGACCCACGGCGACGTGAGCCTCCACAACTACGACAGCATCCGCGACATGCTCCGCGAGGTCTACAATGTAGACAACGCACAATGAGCCTCCGGCATCAGGCATGAGGGATAAAGCAGCGGCGGGACACCCCATGAGGTG
>USHH01000250.1 GCA_900554345.1 uncultured Bacteroidales bacterium
TTTAAAGAATGGGGTGCCCGCCGCGCTCCTCCCCGCCGCCGCTGAGCTCGTGAGGCATCTTGTAGCTCTTGTTGGCCATGCCCACCTCAGCGAGCACCTCCTCTATCCGGTCGTCGATCTCCGACTTGACGCTCCATCCTGTGGCCTTGAGCACAAAGCGGAGGTTGGCGCTCACCGAGCGGTCCTGGAGGAGCTGAAAGTCCTGGAACACGATGCCGACCTTGCGCCGCAGGTACGGAATCCGGCGCTTCTTTATGCCAAGCAGGTCGAAGCCGAGCACGTCGGCCCTGTCGCCGGCGGGTATGGGCACGTCGGCATACATCGTCTTCATCAAGCTGCTCTTGCCGCTGCCCACCCGGCCCACAAGATAGCAGAATTCTCCTTTCGAGAGAGTGAAATCCACGTTTTTGAGCACAGTCTTCTCGGCGCGCTCGATCTCTACGTTCTTATAATCTATAATGATGCTCATCATTCGGAACAGGGCTGAAGGCCCTTTTCAGATGCAAAGATAGCAAGACGGCATGCAAAATCCAAATCCGCATGCCGTTTTATTGCTTTTTATCCGCGAAGAAGAGGCTCAGGAAGCCACCTGGAGGTCAGAAAGAGAACTGGAAGAGGGCGTCGATACGGTTTGCCGAGCCGGAGGTCCGGTCGAAGTTCATCCTCTTGCCGATAAGATACTCGGCGCCGACCATTATACGCGGGGACATCTCCCAGAAGACATTGACGGCGCCGTATAGTCCATACTTATACTGGGAGTCGCGGGGATTGTCCTTGGGAAAATAATGCTGCTCGGCGAGCGCCACGCAAGAATACACATTGGGGCGGAAATTATATTTCAGGCCGAGAGTCGCGGCAAAAGACGTCGGGGCGTAGAGGCGTCCCGGCCTGTCTTTCCTGGTGACGAGGTCGTAGGCGTCGATAGAGAGGTCGCCTGTATATGATGAGTGTCCCCGGCCAACATTGACGAGGCCGAAGACCGAGAGGTCAGGGAGAGTCTTGAAGCAGGTCGAGAGCTGAAGTCCCCATCCCGGCACCGTGTGGTTTGTATTGTCGACAAGATCACGATAGGGAATGAACCGCAGGAGCCCCGAAAGGCGCACGTGGCTCTCGCCTCCGTCCCACTGATACTGTCCGAGGGCAGCGAAGTCGGGCAGGTAGTCGTTGCACTTTTTTGTGAGTGTGCCATCGGTTTGCGGATTTGAACCCGGGAACTCAAGCGAAGCGGCGACAGTCCATTTCTGTCTGAAGGTATGCATATAGCGGAGCAGCACATTTGTCTTGGAGATATCACCGTTGGGCCCGGCGCCATCGATTGTAGGGGGCTCGGCATCCGGATCGGCGAACGTCGAGGTGGCATATCCCACAGTCCAGTCGTTGATGATCACATAGGCCTTCTTAAGCTTGAAATCCACATGATTGTAGCCGTCGAAGTTTCCTTCCACATAGGCCATGAAGGTTTTGGCCAGAGTGTTGCGTCCCAGAAGCACGAGGTGGAATCCGGAGCCGGCAGGAGTGGCCTTCAGCTGGCGGCGCTTTGTGGGATCGACGGGAATCGGGATCATATATGGAGAGAATCCGTTGGCGGGTACGGCACGGTGCCAGTCGTACCATCCGCGCATCCTCACCTGGGCGCCGATGCCCATGGCGAGATTGGCATCCTTGCTCATAAACATGAAATAAGGAAGCTTCGGATCCTGGAAATGGCGAAACTGGTCGAGATAGTATCTCATCATCAGAGAATTGACTGAGTCGACCGGAGGCCTCTCGCTGTCGTCGCCGATGAAGATCACCTTGGCGTCGTCGATGAGGCGCTGGCGCTGATACTGCTCAGGGAAGACCAGCTCGGCATTGTCGAGATAGAGTGTGTCGTCGGGCTCCGCCGCAGCTGCCGGCGAGATGCCGGCGAGCATAAGGAGGGCCCATAGAATGGTGTTGATTTTAGTCATAGCGGAATCTATATTATTCACATTTGATAACATATCAACACACAAAATGACATTTGGTTCTGATACGAAACCGATGGAGACGCATAAGTGCCGGAAGGTCAGCGGAATAGGGAGCGGAAGAGGTCTTCGACACGCGCGGTCTCTATGACCTCGGCATTGAATTTTCCGTTGACGCCCTTGAGGTTTCCCTTCGGGATGAAAATGCGCTTGAAGCCGAGCTTCTCGGCCTCCGCCACGCGCTGCTCTATGCGGGTGACGGTGCGAATCTCTCCGGAGAGACCGACCTCGCCGATAAACGCACAGTCGCGTGATATGGAGACATCGAAATTCGACGACATCACCGCCGCGATAACGCTCATGTCGAGGGCCGTGTCGGTGACCTTGAGGCCGCCGGCGATGTTGAGGAAGACGTCCTTCTGGCCGAGACGGAAGCGGGCGCGCTTCTCCAGAACGGCGAGCAGCATATTGAGCCTACGCTGGTCGAAGCCGGTGACCGACCGCTGGGGCGTGCCATAGGCGGCGGTGGAGACAAGAGCCTGCACCTCCACCATAAAGGGACGAACCCCCTCGGTGGTGACGCCTATGGCGATGCCGCTCATCTCCTCGTCGCGGTTTTCGGAGAGGAGCATCTCCGAGGGATTCTTCACCTCGCGAAGCCCGCGCTGCACCATCTCGAAGATGCCGATCTCGGAAGTGGAGCCGAAGCGGTTCTTTATGCTGCGCAGAATGCGGTAGAGATACTGGCGGTCGCCCTCAAACTGGAGCACCGTGTCAACGATGTGCTC
>USHH01000251.1 GCA_900554345.1 uncultured Bacteroidales bacterium
CTTCTTATGACTTATTACTACTTCTTGTTACTGCTTTTTGCTGCGGCGCTGCGTCTTTCGCGGCGCCGCATCCTGTTCCTGCATCAGCTTGCGTGCCTCGTCGGCCGTGAGCGCATGCGGGTCGGTGTCTTTAGGTATCTTGTAGTTGACGGCTTTCTTCGCCCCCTCCGGCTTATAGGCCATGTAGGGGCCGTAGCGTCCGTTGAGCACCTCGAGGCCCGGTATATCGTCGAAAGCCTTGATAAACTTGTTTGCCTCCTCCTGTCTCTTGGCCTCGATGAGCTCTATGGCCTCGTCGAGAGTTATGCCCTGCGGAGTCTTGTCCTTAGGGATGGAGACGTATTTTCCGTCGTGCTGTATGTAGGGGCCGAAGCGTCCGATGGCGGCCGACACCTTTTTTCCTTCATATTCGCCGAGCGTGCGCGGCAGCTCGAAGAGCTTCAGCGCCTCCTCCAGGGTGATCGACTGGATGCTCTGCCCCTCGAGCAGGCTTGCGAAGAGGGGCTTGTCGCTGTCGGAGACCTCTCCCACCTGCACCACAGGGCCGAACCTTCCGATCTTCACCGACACGGGGCGTCCGCTCGCCGGGTCGACGCCGAGCTGGCGCTCTCCCACCTTATGGGCCATGCGCAGCGAGTTGATCTTCTCTATCTCCGGATGGAAGCCCCCGTAGAAGCCGGAGATCTCCTCCTTCCATCCGAGCTTACCCTCGGCGATCTCGTCGAATTTCTCCTCCACGCGGGCGGTGAAGTTATAGTCGAGGATGTCGGGGAAATATTCCGTAAGGAAACGGTTGACCACCATGCCTACGTCGGTGGGCACGAGGCGTCCCTTCTCGCTGCCGGAGTTCTCCGACAGCTGTGTCTTCGTGACCTTGCCGTCGCGCAGGGTCAGCACGTCGTAGCTGCGCTTCACACCCTCCTTCTCTCCGCGCTGCACGTAGTCGCGGGCCTGGATGGTGGAGATGGTGGGGGCGTAGGTCGACGGGCGCCCGATGCCGAGGTCTTCCATCTTCTTCACGAGCGTGGCCTCCGTGTAGCGCGGAGGGGCCTGGGTGAAGCGCTGTGTGGCCGTGATTTCCCGGGGCGTCAGGGCGGTCCCTTCCTTCATCGGAGGAAGTATGCCCTCTCCCGCAATGGCGGCCTGCGGGCGGTAGACGCTGAGGAATCCGTCGAATTTCACCACCTCGCCCTCGGCCTTGAAAAGTTCGGCCGAGCCGGCCACGGAGATGTCGACCGAGGTTTTCTCTATCTCGGCGTCGGCCATCTGTGAGGCCACGGCCCTGCGCCAAATAAGGTCGTAGAGGCGTTTCTCCTGCTCGGTGCCCTCTATCGAGCGGCGGTCGGCGTAGGTGGGGCGTATGGCTTCGTGGGCCTCCTGCGCGCCTTTGGCCTGGGTATGGTAGCGGCGGGTCTTGAGGTAGTCGGCGCCGTAGCCGCGCGTGATCTCGTCGGCGATGCTCTTCAGCGCCAGGTCGGAGAGGTTGGTGGAGTCGGTACGCATGTATGTGATCTTTCCCTCCTCATAGAGCTTCTGGGCCACCACCATCGTCTGGTTGACGGAGAAGCCGAGGCGCCTCGAGGCCTCCTGCTGGAGCGTGGAGGTGGTGAAGGGTGGCTGCGGGGAGCGGCGCAGCGGCTTCACCGACACCTCCTTCACGACAAACGAAGCCACGGCGCAGACATCGAGGAAGTCGCGGGCCTCCTTCTCGTCGGCGAGGCGTCGGGCGAGCTCCGCCTTGAAGGTCATCTTCTCGCCGTGGGGCTGGAAGAGGGCGTTGACGCGGAAAAACGGCTCGCTGACGAAAGCGCCTATTTCCTCCTCGCGCTCGCAGATGAGCCTTACGGCCACGCTCTGCACGCGGCCTGCCGAGAGGGCGGGCTTTATTTTTTTCCAGAGCACGGGGCTGAGCTCGAAGCCCACGATGCGGTCGAGCACGCGGCGCGCCTGTTGGGCATTGACGCGGTCGATATCGATTGTGCGCGGATTCTCGATGGCTTTGAGTATCGCCGGCTTGGTGATCTCATGAAACACGATGCGGCGGGTGTTTTCGGGCTTGAGGCCGAGCACCTCGTAGAGATGCCAGGCTATGGCTTCCCCCTCGCGGTCTTCATCGGAGGCGAGCCATACGGTCTGAGCCTCCGAGGCGGCTTTGCGGAGCTTCTTCACCAGATCGCGTTTTTCGGCCGGAATCTCATATACGGGGGAGAATCCGTCGTTGACATCGATGCTGAAATCCTTTTTCTGAAGGTCGCGGATATGGCCGTAGCTCGACATGACGGTGTAGTCGGGGCCTAAAAATTTCTCTATGGTCTTGGCCTTTGCCGGAGACTCTACTATGACAAGATTCTTCATGACAAACAGATAAGCGTCAAGGTGAGGGTGGCCGGGGAGCCGTTTCTCACCCGCGGGCAGGGAGCCTGCCGCCGAATTTGGCGCAAATTTAATATTTTTTTTGATTAACACATAATAATGTGTGAAGGTTTGCCGCCGGATTTTGTCTGTCGTCGTGGCGGGAGGGGGGCTGAAATCATAAATTTTATGTAAAATTCGCCAAAAGTTTGGTCAGTTTTAAAATAATGCCTAACTTTGCAGCGGGTGAGTCCTACACGACCAGCACCCCGTGAATCCCCCCAGATCCTGACCGAAGCAAGGGTAGCGGGTTGTGCGGTGCGATGTGGATAGCTCGCCCACCCGCCTCTTTAGCTCAGTTGGCCAGAGAGAAACCTC
>USHH01000252.1 GCA_900554345.1 uncultured Bacteroidales bacterium
GAGAGGGTGGCGTGCTAACCGCTACACTAATCGGCCATTTGGGAGGGGGAATCTTTTAATCACCCCCTTGTCCCTTTTGACGATGCAAAGTTAGGCATTATTTCCGAACCCTGCAAATTTTTCTGATAAAAAATTTCAAAAATTTTTATTCAGCATTTTCAGCAGGAGCCTCTTCGGCCTGATTCTCAGCCTCGAGCGCTGCCTTGGCGGCAGCCTCCTCGGCGGCGAGCTTCTCAGCCTTCTTCTTGGCTACAGCCTCGCCCTTGATGCGGTTTTTCTCAACCTCTGCATTGTGGCGGTTCTTGAGGTCCTCGGCTGTCTTGGCCTCGTCCTTAGCCTTGGCGGCATCGGCGGCCTTCGTGCGGTCGGCCTTCCAGAGGTCGAACCTGCGCTGTGCCTCCTCCTGTGTGAAAGCGCCTTTCCTGACGCCGCCACGGAGGTGCTTCATGAGCATCACGCCCTCGCGGGAGAGGATGCTGCGTACAGTGTCGGTGGGGATTGCGCCTACTTCCACCCAATACAAAGCACGGTCGAAGTCTAAACTTATTGTAGCAGGATTAGTGTTCGGATTATAGGAACCTATCCTTTCAATAAATCTACCATCTCGTGGTGCCCTGCTATCGGCCACAACAATGGGATAATAAGCATATCCCTTGCGGCCATGGCGCTGCAATCTGATCTTAGTTGCCATAAATTAACTTGCCGTTTGTTTTATATTTACACATTCGCTCCACGGCCCGGACCGAAGCCCCGATGCCGTTTTGCGCCTGCAAAGTTAACGTTTTATTTCTGACTGGCAAAGTTTTTTTGTAATTTTGCGACCGGAAAGGCCTCACAAAGGCCTGTTTAAGCCAAAACTTGATAGAATAATGACCGACAACCCGCTATTGAGCCGTCTCTCGGGCCTCGACGCCCGCTTCGAGGAGGTGGCGACACTCATCACCGACCCGGCAGTCATCGCCGACCAGCCGCGATACGTGCGCCTCACGCGTGAATACCGCGACCTGCAGAAGATACTCGACGCCGCCGCGGAATACAAGGGGCAGCTCGAGGCCATTGAGGAGGCCAGGACAATTCTCGCCGACGAGGCCGACGAGGAGATGAGAGGCCTGGCGCGCGAACAGCTCGACGCCGCCACAGCCATGCTTCCAAAGACCGAGGAGCTCATCAAGCTGCTGCTCGTGCCCGCCGACCCCGACGACGCGAAAAACGCCATCGTGGAGATCAGGGGTGGCACCGGCGGAGACGAGGCCGCGCTCTTCGCCGGCGACCTCTTCAGAATGTATCAGAAATATGCCGAGCGCAAGGGATGGCAACTCGCCGTCTCCTCATTCTCCGAAGGCGCGGCCGGAGGATTCAAGGAGATAATCTTCTCCCTCTCCGGAGCCGACGTCTACGGCACCATGAAATACGAGAGCGGCGTCCACCGCGTGCAGCGCGTGCCCGCCACCGAGACACAGGGACGCATCCATACCTCCGCGGCAACGGTAGCCGTTCTCCCCGAGGCCGACGAATTCGAGGTGGAAATCCACGAGGGGGAGATAAAATGGGACACCTTCCGCTCCGGGGGCGCCGGCGGCCAGAACGTCAACAAGGTGGAATCAGGGGTGCGGTTGCGCTACAACTGGAAAAACCCCGTCACCGGCCAGACCGAGGAGATTCTGATAGAGTGCACCGAGACCCGCGACCAGCCCAAGAACAAGGAGCGGGCCCTCTCCCGTCTCCGCTCGTTCATCTACGACAAGGAGCATCAGAAATATCTCGACGACATCGCCTCCAAGCGAAAGACAATGGTCTCCACCGGCGACCGCTCGGCGAAGATACGCACCTACAACTTCCCGCAGGGACGCATCACCGACCACCGCATAAACTACACCATATATAATCTGCCGGCATTCCTCGACGGCGACATCCAGGAATGCATCGACAGGCTCACTGTGGCCGAGAATGCTGAAAAACTGAAAGCCGCGGAGCTCTGATTTTGTCAAAAAGTCATAAAACGCTCCCTTTACATGAAAATTACGGGCAGCCTGTGTAAACAGCTGCCCGATTTATTTGTTGATATTATACCGATATGAATCGGCGGGGTGTCCGAGACGCCCACATGCCGGCCGAGAGTGTTAAATTTCAATACTATTAAAACCCATACGATTATGAAAACATTGTCAATCATCTTCTACATCATAGGTTCGATACTCCTCATCGCGTCATGCTTCACAGCAAGCGTCACTGCCACATGGTGGCTCGGAGGCATAGCAGTGGTATGCCTCATCGGCGGCTGCATCTTCCAGTTTAACAGCAACCGCGACCAGAACATGGTCAGGCATCACCGCAACTGAGCTCCGCGGCTCCCGCCCCGGGGGCCCCGAACAAGGCATCGGCCCGCGACAGTGTCGCGGGCTTTCCTATGTCGATGAGGCGCAGGCTCCCGGCCACCTCTCCCCTGACCCGGCAACGGCGCGCCGGGTCAAGAAAGTAGTCCATCACCGGAAAGGCCACGCCGCGGCCTGACGCCGCCATCTCCTCCACAGCCCGGCGTCCCACGGCATAGATGCCGCTGAAGGCATATTCCCGGTATGCCTCCGAGGGCGTGAAGCCTTCGGGACGCACCGCCCCGCTCTCCACATTATGCCATCCGCGCAGCTCCATGCCGCCGTCGAACGCCAGACGCCGGCTCCAGCCGCGCCCCCCCCCACGAAGCATCATTTCGC
>USHH01000253.1 GCA_900554345.1 uncultured Bacteroidales bacterium
GTGGCGTAGCCGATGAATCCTCCGAGGTTGCTGCCGCTCTTGGTGACGGCACCCTCCACAGTGACGCGCGAGAGGGTCACGGAGTCGGCGGCACATCCGGCGAGCACGCCGCTGTTGTCGCCGAGCCCCTGCATGGAGGCCCTGACCGTGAGGTTGCTGACAGAGGCTCCCGTGTGCAGGTAATTGAAGAGTCCGGCCGAGATGTCGACCTGGTCGCGGGAGCCTATATACGACACATCGATGGTGTGGCCGGAGCCGTCGTAGCTTCCGGCAAAGTCGCAGCCGGCATAGTAGCGGCCGTCGACGACATCGCTTCGGCGGGGAGCGTCGAAGTCGGCCGTCTGCCGGAAGAAGAGGCCGCGAGCATGGGCCGTGGAGTCGCGGCTCAGTCCATACTCGAAAGTGTCGAAATCATCGCGTGAGCCGATGATGTAAGGGTCGGAAGAAGTGCCGCTTCCTTTAAGGTGGAACTCGTAGGTGGATGTCAGCACCCCCTTGAGCAGCTCGCTGCGGAAGGTCACGTCGACGCTGCGCTCGATGGTGTCGCCCTCGGCGAGAATGGCGTATAGGGTATAGTCGCCGTCGGCGATCTTCCTGTCGCGCTCTATGCGCATGTCGCAGCGCATCGCATTGCCGTGATGCTCCACAGTGGCGCTGAAATCCTCACCGGGACCTCCGGCACACGGCTTTAGGTGGAACGTAAGCTCCGCCACAGAGCTCGGCACCTGAAGCAGACGCTTCGACATTGCGAAAGAGCTGACCCTGCAGTCGCCCTGTGTGGTGATCACCGGCTCGAATGTGTCGGGGTTGAAGCTCTCCTCGGAGCAGCCGACGGCAGCGACCGCAAGAGCCGCGGCTGCCAGCCATGATATGATTCGTGTTGTCGGTTTCATTATGTCATGATTTATTTATTCATTCCTCGACCGGCGCCTCCATTTCGGAATGCAGGGGTACCGGGAAATATCCTTCTGCGGCGTTGACATGCCATATCGACTCCTTGCCGTTGATGTCCCATCCCTGGTATGACTCCGGGCGGCACAGCAACGGGAGGGTGAGCGGCGTGAACTGCCCGACGCCGTAGACGGGCTCATAGGAGCCGAGATAATAATGGTTGAGTCTCTGCGTGGAGCCGGTGCCGACGGATGCGAACACCGGATGACCCCAGGAAGCTCCGACATTGAGGCAGCGTTCCATCAGGAAGTGGGCGTCGCCGCGTCCGACCACTCCCCCGCCGTTGACCACCGAGCCGGTATAAGCGCCGGTGTTGACGCAATCCCGGATCACGCAATACTGCATGAGGTGTCCGGCTATGCCGCCGGTATGTTCCCGGGTGTCGCTGCCGACGCTGCCGGCATTGAAGCACTGCGACACTATCACGGCGTTGTTCTTATAGTCGGTGGCACCCTCGATGATGGCGTTGACGCCACCCACGATCGTGGCCACGGTGCCTATCACTGTGAGCGCCACAGCCGTGGTGGTGCCGGCGGTGACGAAACCGGAGGCTATCGCGGCGGTCGCCGAGACGCAGATGCATGTGCCGGCAACCACTTTCTGCACTATCTCCTTGATATGTTTCTGCTCCTCGATGGTCTCGTAGCGCTCCTCGCGCTCGTGGTTGATGTTGTAGTTGACGGTGGTGTTGTTTTCATCCGAAGCTTCGTAGAATGTAAGCAGTGCTCCGAGATTCTCTATATACTCCGCGGCGACTTCGGATGATATACCGTCGGGAAGCATACCGGCGCCTATCCGGTAGCCCTGCCGCATGGCGGTCATGGCGTTCTTCACGTCGGCATCGGTCTTGGAAGCCGACGCCTTGAGCGACGACTCCACCATCTCGGCCTCCTCTTCGGAGACCATCTCATAGATACCCTCGGAGAGGATGAGGGTGTCGGTGGCCATCAATATCCAGTCGAGGCCGGACTCCGCGATGTGAAGCACATGGGTCAGCTTATGCAGCACGTGGGCTGCAGCGGAGGCACCTTCGGAAAAGGCCTCTCCGGCCACGGCGATGACAGGCCCGAGCACTCCGAGCACACACTCGGTGCCACCGAGCACACAGCTGATGATGTTGTCGGCCGACCACTCCCGCGGGTCGCCGATCTCTCCGGCTATGCCGCCGGTGGGCCCGGAGCCCGTATTATATAGGGAACCGCCGTTGAAGCAGTAGTTGATCACCGTGTAGTTTCCGGCCAGACCGAGGATGCCTCCGGCGTATGCGGCTTTCACCCTGAGGTTGGCGAGGTTCTGGCAGGCGAATATGGCGCCCCAGGTGGCCTTTCCCACCACTCCCCCTACACATTCGGCATCGGGAGCGTTGATGTTGCCGGTGTTGATGGCGTTGTGGGCCACGGCCACCGACGAGTTGCCCACGACGCCACCTGCGTAAGCCCTGCGGGCTCGAGCCGTCACCTCTCCGGTATTGTAGACGGCATAGCATCCGAACTGAGCCTCGCCGCAGATGCCGCCCACGGCGGTCTCGCCGCTGACGGAGCCGGTGTTGAAGCTCGACTTGACGAGGGTGTTGTTGAAGAGGAGTTCATCGGAGCCGAGCCGTGTGCTGCCTATGATGCCGCCGACACCTGTGTGGCCGCTGATGCTGGCCTGGTTGCTGCTCGAATAGATGAACGACATACCCGCGCCGCCGGCTATGCCGCCGGGGCCGAAGCCCCCGGTGGTATTGTCGGGAAACGGCGTCA
>USHH01000254.1 GCA_900554345.1 uncultured Bacteroidales bacterium
GGCCGCTGCCTGGGCCGACGCCCAGGACATGCGCGTGATCCGCTTCGGCGACCAGATGAACAATGTGGCCGTGACCGACGGCGACAAGGTGGCCGCAGAGATGCAGCTCGGCTATCACGTGGACTACTGCCCCGTGAGCGAGCTCATGGAATACTGGAAGAAGGTAGACGAAAAGCGCGTCGACGCCCTCTTCGCCGAGTATCTCTCGCTCTACGACTATGAGCCGGAGATCGCCCAGGCCGACACCGAAAAGAACACCGCCGTGCGCAACGCCGCCCGCGCCGAGCTCGCCATCCGCGACTGCCTCGCCGACAAGGGCGCCAAGGCCTTCACCACCAATTTCGACGACCTCGGCACCGACGACATCAACGACCCGAAGTTCGTCGGCTTCGACCAGATCCCCGGCCTCGCCTCGCAGCGCCTCATGGCCGAGGGCTACGGATTCGGCGCCGAGGGCGACTGGAAGTCGGCCGCCCTCTACCGCACCGTATGGTATATGACACGCGGCCTCGAGGGCGGATGCTCCTTCCTTGAGGACTACACGCTCAATTTCGACGGCAACCGCAGCTCCATCCTCCAGGCCCACATGCTCGAGGTCTGCCCGCTCATCGCCGAGCAGAAGCCCCGCCTCGAGGTCCACTTCCTCGGCATCGGCATCCGCAAGGCCCAGACCGCGCGCCTCGTCTTCACCTCGCGTCCCGGCGACGGCATCACCGCCACTGTCATCGACATGGGCAACCGTTTCCGCCTGATCGTCAACGACGTGGAGTGTATCAAGTCGAAGCCGCTTCCCAAGCTCCCCGTGGCCTCCGCCCTCTGGATCCCGAAGCCCGACTTCGAGACAGGCGCCGCCGCCTGGATCCTCGCCGGAGGCACCCACCACTCCTGCTTCTCCTACGCCCTCACGGCCGAATACTGGGAAGATTACGCCGAGATGGCCGGCATAGAGATGGTGCGCATCGACGCCGACACCACCATCCCCGCCTTCAGGCGCGAGCTCCGCTACAACGAGGTGTATTACCTCCTCAATAAGTGATCCCCATGGAACAGGACCCTAAGAAGATCATAGCCTCCGGGCAGGCGGTGCTCGGCATCGAGTTCGGCTCGACGCGCATCAAGGCCGTGCTCAACGGCCCCGACAACCGCCCAATCGCCCAGGGCTCCCACCAATGGGAAAACCAGCTCGTCGACGGGCTCTGGACCTACAGCACCGAGGCCATCTGGTATGGCCTCCAGGACTGCTACGCACGTCTGCGCGACGACGTGCGATCCCGCTACGACGTGGAGATCGAGAGTCTGGCGGCCATCGGCATCAGCGCCATGATGCACGGCTATATGCCCTTCGGCGCCGACGGCTCCATACTCGTGCCCTTCCGCACCTGGCGCAACACCAACACGGCCCGTGCCGCCGAGGAGCTCTCGAAGCTCTTCGTCTTCAACATACCCCTGCGCTGGAGCATCTCCCACCTCTATCAGGCAATCCTCGATGACGAGCCCCACGTCTCGCAGATCACATACCTCACGACGCTCGCCGGATACATCCACTGGAAGCTCACGGGCGAGAAGGTGCTCGGCGTGGGCGACGCCTCCGGTATGCTCCCCATCGACTCCTCCAAGGGATGCTACTCGCAGGAGATGGTCGACAAGTTCGACGCCCTCGTGGCTCCGCGCGACTATCCGTGGAAGCTCGCAGACATCCTGCCGCGCATCCTCATGGCCGGCGAGAAGGCCGGCACGCTCACGGCCGAAGGCGCCGCGCGGCTCGACGTCTCGGGCCACCTCAAGCCCGGCGCCGTGTTCTGCCCGCCTGAGGGCGACGCCGGAACAGGCATGACGGCCACCAACGCCGTGCTGCCACGCACGGGCAATGTCTCCGCCGGCACGTCGTCGTTCTCGATGATCGTGCTCGAGAAGGAGCTCTCGAAGCCCTACGAGGTGATCGACATGGTGACGACCCCCTCCGGAAGCCCCGTGGCGATGGTGCACTGCAACAACTGCACTTCCGACCTCAACGCCTGGGTGGGCCTATTCGCGGAGTTCCAGACCCTCTGCGGCCGGAAGGTCGACTACACGGAGCTCTACTCCCGCCTCTACAACGCGGCTCTCGAGGGGGCTGCCGACTGCGGCGGCCTACTGAGCTACAATTACTTCTCCGGCGAGCCAGTCACCGGCCTCGCCGAGGGGCGTCCGCTCTTCGTGCGCTCCGCCACGGATAAGTTCTCGCTCGCCAATTTCATGCGCGCCAACCTCTACGCCTCTGTTGCGGTGCTTAAGATCGGCAACGACATCCTCTTCAACGACGAGAAGGTGGAGGTCGACCGCATCACGGGCCACGGCGGCCTCTTCAAGACCCCCGTCGTAGGCCAGCGCATCCTGGCCGCCGCGCTCAACTCCCCCATCTCCGTAATGGAGACTGCCGGCGAGGGTGGCGCCTGGGGCATCGCCCTGCTCGCAGCCTACTGCGTGTCGAATCCCAAGGGACTATCGCTCGCCGGATGGCTCGACGAATATGTCTTTCTGGGCGAGACCGGCTCGGAGATCGCTCCCGACCCCGCCGACGTTGAAGGCTTCAACGAGTATATCAAGCGTTACGAGAAGGGTCTCGCCGTGGAGCGCGCCGCCACCGCTGCCCTCTGACC
>USHH01000255.1 GCA_900554345.1 uncultured Bacteroidales bacterium
GGCGGCGCAGGGAGTATCCGTAGGCGTCGTCGGTGATGATCGCCATGCCCACGCCGGGCACCTCCTCGAAGTCGTTGACCATCACGATGTCGGGATGGGCGAGGTTGTAGCGGGTGTCAAACTCCTTGCCGAGCATCTCGCGATACTCGGGGATGTCGGCGTATTCCTTTTTCAGGGCCTTGAGCATCACCCATTTGCCGTATTTCTTAGCGGTGTAGACATCATAGAATTCCTCCTGCCACTCGGGCATGAGGGTGAGGTCGCTCCATTTCCCCGAGGGGTCGGAGATGGGAATCTTCTTCTCTTCCCGGCTGACGTATCCCTTTTGATCCATTCTCTATATCTGTAGTGTGAATATCAGTTGATGATGTCGAAACCTGTGTATTTCCTCAGGCACTCGGGCACTATGATGCCCTCGGGCGTCTGGTTGTTCTCGAGCAGCGCGGCCACGATGCGGGGCAGGGCGAGCGCCGAGCCGTTGAGGGTGTGGCAGAGCCTGATCTTCTTGTCGGCGCCACGGTAGCGGCATTTGAGGCGGTTGGCCTGATAGGTCTCGAAGTTGGAGACGGAGGAGACCTCGAGCCAGCGCTTCTGGGCTGCCGACCACACCTCGAAGTCGAAGGTGATGGCGGAGGTGAACGACATGTCGCCGCCGCAGAGACGCAGAATGTGCCAGGGGAGGCCGAGCTTCTCGAGCAGCCCCTGCACGTGGTCTTTCATCTCCTCGAGGGCGGCGTAGCTGCATTCCGGCTTCTCGATCCTGACGATCTCCACCTTGTCAAACTGATGGAGGCGGTTAAGGCCGCGCACGTCCTTGCCGTAGCTGCCGGCCTCGCGGCGCCAGCAGGGGGAATAGGCGCAGTTTTTCTTCGGGAGCTCCTCCTCGGCGATGATCACGTCGCGGTAGATGTTGGTGACGGGCACCTCGGCTGTAGGTATGAGGTAGAGGTCGTCGAGGTTGACGTGATACATCTGGCCCTCTTTGTCGGGGAGCTGGCCCGTACCGTATCCGGAGGCGGCGTTGACCACGAAGGGAGGCTCCACCTCAGTATAGCCGGCCTTCCATGCCTCGTCGAGGAAGAACTGGATGAGGGCGCGCTGCAGGCGGGCTCCCTTGCCGATATAGAAGGGGAAGCCGGCGCCTGTCACCTTCACTCCGAGCTCGAAGTCGATGAGGTTGTATTTCTTAGCGAGGTCCCAGTGGGGGAGAGCGTCCTCGGGAAGGTCGGGCATCGGACCGCCGGTCTTCTCCACCACGTTGTCGTCGGCGGTGAGGCCTTCGGGCACATCGGCGCAGGGGAGGTTGGGGACGGTGAGCAGCAGGTCGCGCATCTTCACCTCACACTCGTCGAGCCTCTCCTGAAGCCCCTTGGCCTCGCCCTTGATGCGGGCCACTTCCTCCTTTGCCTTTTCGGCGCCCTCTTTGTCGCCGGCCTTCATGGCGGCGCCGATCGAGGCGGCGAGCTTCTTGAGCGAGGAAGCGTCGGAGTCGCAGCGCTGCTGGAGCCGGCGGCGCTCGGCATCGATCTCGAGGATTTCGGTGATGACGGCCCTGCCGTCGAAGCCTTTGACTGCCAGCCGTTTCACCACAAAATCGGGGTCGGCCTTTATTGTCTGTAGAGTGAGCATATTATAGCGGTTGTTTTGGTCGTGGAATTATGTTATAGGGGCTTACCGTCCCCAAGAAACCACAAAGTTAAGTCTCTTTGGCGTATTATGCAAGATATTTGTCAAAAAATGCTCTCACACCGATTTGGAGAAGACGACACTATATATTATCTTTGCGTCGCAATCATCATTAAAAACAGCAATAACAGGCAATGAGAAAAGTATTGGCAGCGGCAGCGGCCGCATTTCTTATGGCGCTCTCCTCGTGCGGGAGCGGAAACAGCAACGACAACACGGCGGCTATGGATGATGCGGCCGGGTATGACCTCCCTCACTACGACATCGCCTTCTCCGACTCGTCGACGGTGAAGAAAGCCTACCGCCGGGTGGTGGTGATCTCCGCCAGCCCGCGACGCGGCGGCAACACCGACCTCCTCTGCGACGCCTTCATGAAGGGCGCCACCGAGGCCGGCGGCAAGGTGGAGAAGATCTTCCTCGCCGACTACAACATAGAGTTTTTCGGAGAGATGCACGAGCAGCATCCCGACACGGTGGTCGACGGCGACGACGCTCCGGCCATCATCGCGAAGATGGAGGCTGCCGATATCATCGTGCTCTCAAGCCCCGTCTATTATATGAACATCGACGGGCAGCTGAAGACGCTGATGGACCGATGCTACCGCCATAAGGGGCTTGCCAATAAGGAATTCTACTATATCACGGCGTGTGCCGACGCCGAGGAGTCGACGGCCGAGACCGCGATCTTCGCGTTCCGTGGCTTCGTGGTGTGTCTGCCCGACCCCGTGGAGCGTGGCTCCGTGAAGGCCGTGGGCCTCGGGCGCAAGGGCGCCGTTGAGGGCACGCAGTATATCGACGAGGCCTACCGGCTGGGCAAGACCATCTGAGTCGCGGCAAGTAAAATCAACCAATGATATTGAGGCAGGATGTTTGTACGTAAGTTTGCCGAATGGTTTTCGGGCATCGGTCTTGAGCGCGCCGACGCCACCGTGTGGAGCACGGTGGC
>USHH01000256.1 GCA_900554345.1 uncultured Bacteroidales bacterium
GCAGGGGCGCGAATGTGGTGCGCGCGGCCATAGAGGGGAGATAGCCTCAGAGGCGCCGCAGGCGGCGCGCCGTCTCCTCCTCGCCGTAGAGCGCCAGCAGCCCCTCCCGGGTGCGCTTCCAGCGCCTGTGGCTCCACAGCCACATATGGGGCGCCCGCCTGATGGTGGCCTCCATGCGCCGGAAATAGTCGCGCGTCAGCGCGAAGGGCTCCAGAGTGGCCGCGTCGTCGGCCATCTTCTCCATCTTCCCGACGTAGTAGCCGCGGCGCTCCTGCCGGATGTCGATATAGAAGACGGCGCTGTGGAGAGCCCGCGCTATCTTCTCGGCGCCGGTGATGGCCGGCGTGTCGTGGTTGAGGAAGTCGACGAAGCAGTGCATGTCGACATATTTCGGGGCCTGGTCGGCTATGTAGCCCACGGCCGTCACCTTCCCCTCCCTTTTGCGCTCCATCAGCCAGCGCAGGGTGTGGTGCATGGCCACGCAGCTCGTGTCGAAGCGCTCGCGCATACGCTTGAAGAAGAGGTCGAATCCCTTGTTGCGCAGCGGATGGTAGACCTCTCCGCCGGCGATCGGCGTGGAGAGGTGGAGCGGTATGGAGCTGACCCACTCCCAGTTGCCGTAGTGGCCGAGATAGAAGGTGACGTCGCGCCCCTGACGGAGGATGGCGTCCACCTCCTCCATCCCCTCGAAGCGCATGCGGCGCCGCATCTCGCCGGCACTCATGGCCCCCATGCGCAGGGTCTCCACGAAATACTCTCCCAGGAAGCGGTAGAACCGCTTCTCGATCCGCCGCAGCCCGCGGGCGTCCATCCCGGGGAACGACTCCCGGAGGTTGGCGCGCACCACCTTGCGCCGGTAGCCCACGACGCTCCCCGCGATCCACGTCACGGCCGACGCCAGCCCGTGGAGAAGCCCCAGGGGGAGATGGCCGGCGGCTCCTAAGGTGCAGCGCAGAAACAGGTAATTGAGTCTGTCGATTGTTTTCACGCGACAAAATTAACATTAATAATTCAAAACTCGATTATTTATAGTAATTTTGCATTCCGTTACGTCTACTGTATCCCCTGTTTTCACGATATGCGCGACCTGTTGATGTTCATAAGGCGCTTTGCCGCCCCTTATAAGTGGAACATAGTGTGGAGTGTGGTGTTCAACATCCTCACCGCCCTCTTCACCATCTTCTCCTTCGCTTTCATAGTGCCCATACTCCAGATGCTCTTCGGCATCAATTCCACCGAATACACCCTGATGCATACGGGCGACGCCTCGCTCTCGACGGTTGTGACCAACAACTTCTACTACTACATGAGCCGTCTCATCGCGCTCAAGGGGGCCTCGTTCACCCTCGCGGCCCTCTCGCTCTTCCTCGTGGCGGCCACGATGCTCAAGGTGGGAGTGGCCTATCTCAGCGACTTCTTCATCATCCCGCTGCGCAACGGCGTGGTGCGCGACATCCGCGACGCGATGTATGCCAAGATCCTCACCCTCCCCATCGGATTCTTCACCAACGAGCGCAAAGGCGACATCATGGCGCGCATCTCGGGCGACGTCTCCGAGATCGAGGCCTCCGTGACCTCCAGCCTCGCCGCCCTCGTGAAGTATCCCATCCTCATCGTGGCCTATCTCGCCACGATGATCGCCGTGAGCTGGCAGCTCACCGTCTTCGTGCTCATCCTCCTGCCGCTGGCCGGATGGGTGATGGGGTCGGTGGGAAAGAAGCTGAAGGCGAAGTCGCTCAAGGCCCAGGAGATGTGGGGCCAGATCCTCTCCACCACCGAGGAGACGATCGGGGGCCTCCGCATAGTGAAGGCATTCAACGCCGAAGGCTCCATGGACTCGCGCTTCCGCCGCGAGACGGGCGCCTTCTACCGCCAGAGCAACATGATAGCGCGGCGCATGGCCCTCGCCCACCCGATGAGCGAGTTTCTCGGCACAATCGCCGTGGTGGTGGTGCTCTGGTTCGGCGGCTCGCTGATACTCTCCGGAAGCAGCCCCGTCGACGCCCCGAAGTTCATATTCTACATGGTGATCTTCTACAGCATCATCAATCCCGCCAAGGAGCTCTCGAAGACGGGCTACACCGTGCAGAAAGGAATGGCTTCGCTCACACGCATCGACAAGATCCTCGCCGCCGACAATCCCCTCCACGACCCTGAGTCGCCGGTGGCCGTGGCTCCCGGGGCCGGGGGCAGCAGCATCTCCTTCCGGGGCGTCTCCTTCTCCTACGACGGGGAGCGCCCAGTGCTCTCCGACATCGACCTCGACATCCGCCCGGGCCAGACCGTGGCCATCGTGGGGCAGTCGGGCTCCGGCAAGTCGACGCTCGCCGACCTCATACCGCGCTTCTGGGACGTCTCTTCCGGCTCCGTGGAGGTCGACGGCCACGACGTGCGCGACTACCGTCTCCGCGACCTCCGCTCCCTGATGGGCAACGTCAGCCAGGAGGCCATTCTCTTCAACGACACTTTCTTCAACAACATAGCCTTCGGCATGCCGGGGGCCACACGCGAGGAGGTGGAGCGCGCCGCCCGCATCGCCAACGCCCACGACTTCATCATGGAGACCCCGCAGGGCTACGACACCGTGGTGGGCGACCGCGGATGCCGCCTCTCCGGCGGCCAGCGCCA
>USHH01000257.1 GCA_900554345.1 uncultured Bacteroidales bacterium
GGCGGAGGTCAGCGTCTGTTCCATTCCTTAAACGATGACGATTTCTCTATCTGCTGTTCGATATCGTCGGGCAGCGTGCCGAAGAAGTCGAGGCCCGTCACGGCCTCCACGTCGTCGATGGTAGTGACATAATTCTCCATATTGCCGGGCGACGACATATTGGGGTAGATGAATGCGATGCCTCTCGGCGGATCGGCATAGGGGGCGGCCATCACCTTGAAGAATGCTCCGGGCACCCTGACGCCGGCCTCTCCGATACGCGTCCTGTCGGTGACGTCGTAGATGGGCCCGGCCACTATCACGATAGCGGAGTCGCGGCGCGCCCACGCGCGTTCCTTATTCTCGAGGGTATTCCAGGCTCCGGAATTGAGCGAATGGTCCTGCGGGCAGATGTTCGCCATCGAGAAGCAGTCGACCATTGCCTCATAGCTCCATTTCTGGTCGGCGGCGGGGCACATGTGGCCGCGGTCGTAGCCGGAGTGGGTATAGTCGGAATGCTGCGGGCATCCCTCGATATCCTCGTCTTGCCAGAACCGGTTGTATCGTTCCTGCTCGCCGTCGGCCTCGGCTCCGAGGAGCTCCCAGGCCACCCAGTTGGGGGTGCCGTTGTCTTTATTGAACGAGAGGTTGAAGCCCTCGTAGCCCTTGAGCTGCGAGGCTACCCCGGCGGGAGTGGCTACGCGGTCAAGGTCCTTGTAATGCAATGCAGCGCCGGGGAGGGGAGAACCGGAATCATCCGGCTCTGTGCTGGCGCAGGCAGCGATCACCGGGATGAGGACCATGGCGGCCGCGACAGTCTTGATGCGGCCTGAAAAGATGGATGAAGCGTGAATATCATTCATGGGAAAACGAAATTATAACGCGAAATTACATAAAAGACGCAAAATTTGAAAATCGATTGCGCAAGTATGGGGTAAGTTGAGATATATTTTTTAATTTTGCAGAAGATTACGAAACAGCATACGCGAAAAATCTTTTAACCATGAACGTAACCGAACCGTTTCTTAGATATGTGAAATTTGACACGCAGAGCGACGAGGAGACCAACATGACGCCTTCGACACCGGGTCAGATGGAATTTGCGAGCTATCTCAAGGAAGAGCTTGAGAGGATGGGGCTCGAGGAAGTGACGCTTGACGCCAACGGCTATCTTATGGCCACGCTTCCGGCCAACGGCGGCGCCGACGGCACGCCGGTGGTGGGCTTCATCGCCCATCTCGACACGTCGCCCGACATGAGCGGCCGTCACGTGAAGCCCCGTATCGTGGAGAAATACGACGGCAAGGACATCGTGCTCAACGAGAAGCTCGACATCACGCTGAGCCCGAACGAGTTTCCGGAGCTGCTCAACTATCTCGGCCAGGACCTTATCGTGACCGACGGCACGACGCTGCTCGGCGCCGACGACAAGGCGGGCATCGCCGAGATCGTGACGGCCATGGCCTATCTGCAGGCGCATCCGGAGATCAAGCACGGCAAGATCCGCATCGCCTTCAACCCCGACGAGGAGATCGGCAAGGGCGCCCACAAGTTTGACGTCAAGCAGTTTGGCGCCTCCTTCGCCTATACGATGGACGGCGGCGCTCTCGGCGAGCTGGAATACGAGAACTTCAACGCTGCGTCGGCACGCGTCACCATCAAGGGACGCAACGTGCATCCCGGCACGGCGAAACACAAGATGGTCAACTCCATCCGCATCGCCAGCCAGTTTATCGCCATGCTTCCCCGCTGGGAGACCCCGGAACACACCGAGGGCTACGAGGGGTTCTACCACCTTGTAGGCATCGAGGGAAGCGTGGAGCAGACGGTATTGACCTACATCATCCGCGACCACGACCGCGCGCGCTTCGAGAGCCGCAAGCGCGAGATCGAGCATCTCGTGAGGAAGACCAACATGGAGTTTCCCGGCAGCGCCAGCGTGGAGATCGCCGACCAGTATTACAACATGCGCGAGAAGATCGAGCCGGTGATGCACATCATCGAGGTGGCCGAGCGCGCCATGCGCGAGGCCGGCATCGAGCCCAAGGTGCAGCCTATCCGCGGCGGCACCGACGGCGCGCAGCTCTCGTTCAAGGGCCTCCCCTGCCCCAACATCTTCGCCGGGGGCGAGAACTTCCACGGGCGCTATGAGTTCGTGGCCATCCCGTCGATGGAGAAGGCTGCCGAGGTAATCGTGAACATCTGCAGGCTGGTGGCCGAATGAGCGAACGGCACACGGCAATAGTGATCACAGGGCCGACAGCCTCCGGGAAGTCGGCCCTTGCCGTATCTCTGGCCCTGCGCCTCGACACGGAGGTTGTCGGAGCCGACAGCCGTCAGGTCTACCGGGGCATTCCGGTGGCCACGGCTGTGCCCGGCGAGGAGGAGCGGCGTGGGGTGAGGCATCATCTCGTGGAGACGCTCGAGCTCACGGAGCCCTACAGCGCGGCGCGCTACGAGCGCGACGCCCTCGCCTGCCTCGAGGATATCTTCAGCCGGCGCAGCGAGGCGGTGGTGTGCGGCGGCTCGATGATGTATGTCTACGCTCTCTGCCACGGCATCGACGACCTGCCCGACGTGAACCCCGACATCGCCGTGGAGGAGGCTGTGAACCCCGCGCAGGCCCCCGCGCCGGCTCGTGGCTCG
>USHH01000258.1 GCA_900554345.1 uncultured Bacteroidales bacterium
GAGGCCCGTGGCTGCCGCCGCCGAGGCGGCGAGTGTGATCAGTCTTTTCATGTCCTTGATATGGTTGCTTACATTTTCTCAGAATTTCCGTTGTCGCGGGAAGGCGTCATGCGGCGCTGTTCACGGCGGGCATTCCACACATACACCACCGGAATCACGAAGCCGTTGAGGAGCGTGGAGGTGATGAGGCCGCCGAGTATCACCTTAGCCATCGGGCTCTGGATTTCGTTGCCGGGAGAGGCACCGCCCGCTGCCAGCGGGATAAGGGCCAGCGCCGAGGTGAGCGCCGTCATCACTATGGGGTTGAGCCTGTCGGCCGACCCGATGCGCACGGCCTCCACGATGCCGAGCCCGCGGCGACGCAGGTCGTTATAGCGGTCCACGAGCAGCATGCCGTTGCGCGTGGCTATGCCGAAGAGCGAGATGAAGCCGATGATGGCCGGGATGCTCACCACACCGCTGCTCAGCCCTATCGCCCCGACGCCTCCGATGAGCGCCAGTGGGAGATTGAGCATCACCGCAGCCGACTGGCTCAGCGAACGGAACTGCCCGTAGAGAAGCAGGAAGATGGCCGCGATGGAGCAGAGCGACGCCAGCAGAAGCACACGCGAGGCACGCTGCTCGCTCTCGAACTGTCCGCCGTATTCTATCCGGTAGCCGTCGTCGAGCCTCACGTCACGCTCCACGGCCTGACGTATGTCGGCCACGGCGCCGCGCAGGTCGCGCCCCTCCACATTGACACTGACAACCGTGTTCCGCTCCAGGTTCTCTCTTCCCACCTCCGTCGGGCCGTCGGCCACACTCACCTCGGCGAGCGTCGAGAGGGGCACCTGTCCCCCGCCAACCGCCACCGGCATTTCGCGCACTCCTTCCAGACCCCGGGCCAGACGCGGGTCTACCTTCACCACGATGTCGGTCACCAGATTGTCTTCGTAGACCTCCGAGACCCTCACCCCGCCGGATATCATCTCCACCGTCTTCGAGAAGTCGGCGAGCGTCATGCCGTAGCGGGCCAGAATGTCGCGGCGCGGAATGATGCGGAGCTGCGGGCGCACGGCGCGCTGCTGCACAGTGACGTCGACGAGCCCGTCGATTCCCTCGATGCTCTCCTTCACGCTCTTCGCCGCCGACTGGAGCTTGCCCAGGTCAGGGCCGAATATCTTGATGGCGATGTTGGCGCGTGTGCCGGAGAGCATGGCGTCGATGCGGTGGGAGATGGGTTGCCCGATCTCCACATTGGCGCCCTGCAGGGCCTCCATCTTATGGCGTATCTCATCGGCCACTTCCTCCTTGCTGCGGTCGGTGAGCCTGAAGGGAGCCTCGATCTCCGAGACATTCACGCCGAGGGCGTGCTCGTCGAGCTCCGCACGTCCGGTCTTACGCGCCACCTTCTCTATCTCCTTCACGCTGAGTAGTATCTCCTCGGCCTGGCGCCCTATCCTGTCAGACTCCTCGAGCGAGATGCCCGGATAGGCGCTGATATTGACAGTGAACGATCCCTCGTTGAAAGAGGGGAGGAAGCTGCGCCCGAACGTGAAGAAGAGCGCGAGGGCGCCCGCGAAGAGCGCTCCGGCAGCGACCGCCACCCCTTTCTTATGCCCCAGGGCGAAGCCAAGGGCCTTCGAATAGGCATCCTTCATCTTCACCACGAACCCCGGTTCCGAGGCCTTAAGCCCTTTCTCGGGCAACAGCCACGTGCAGAGCACGGGCGTCAGCGTCAGGGCCACCAGTGTGGAGGCCACCAGAGAGATGATGAAGGCCACGCCGAGCGGCACGAGCATCCTCCCCTCCATCCCCTGGAGGAAGAAGAGGGGAATGAAGCTCACTATGATGATGAGCGTGGAGTTGAGGATCGGCATCCTCACCTCGCGCGAGGCATCGAACACCACATCGATCTTGCGCCGGCGTTCCCCTTCCGGCAGCTGCGAGTTGTGGCGCAGACGCTTATAGACGTTCTCCACATCGACGATGGCGTCGTCGACCAGCGAGCCGATCGCTATGGCGATGCCGCCGATGCTCATGGTGTTGATGGTGAGCCCCATGAGGTGGAGCGTCAGCAGCGTCATGATGAGCGAGAGCGGGATGGTGACTATCGAGATGAGGGTGGTGCGCGGATTCATCAGGAAGATGAAGAGGATGATGCAGACAAACACCGCGCCCTCCACGAGGCTCCGCTTGATGTTGCTTATCGAGCTGTCGATGAAGTCCTGCTGGCGGTAGAGGTCGGTGTGGAGCTCCACGCTTTTCGGGAGCGTGGGCGCCAGCTCGGCGAGAGCCCTGTCGATCTCTTCGGTCAGTGTTATGGTGCCCGTATCGGGCTGCTTGTTGACGGTGAGGAGCACGGCGTTCTTTCCTGCCACCGAGGCACGCCCCATGGCGGGAGCCCGCGGACCGATGGTCACCTCGGCTATGTTCTCCAGCAGCACGGCAGGGGCATCGCCGGGGGGCGGGGCCACCCCCCCCCCGCCGCGCCCGGTGCGGCGCAAAACCGTCTCCATCCGGGCAACAAGCTCCTCCGCCGCGAACGGCTTGGTTATGTAATCGTCCGCGCCCAAGCGCAGCCCC
>USHH01000259.1 GCA_900554345.1 uncultured Bacteroidales bacterium
GGGCAACCTTGCGGGAGAGGCGGGTGCCGTCGGAGAGGGTCTCCACAAGGATGTAGATGCCCTTCCCGGGACGCTCCACGCGCATACCCTGGAGGCTGTAGTATTCACGGCTTACCACCTCGGCGGAGGCCACGGCATCGGCGACGCCGCTGCCGCCAACGTAGGTCGATGTGGCGCAGTTGACGGGTACGCCGCCCACCTTGTCGAGCACGACGCCCACGGCCCTTACCTTCCCGAAGTCGCTCACGATATGCTCCCCTTCGAGGTTCACCACCTCGTCGACGGGAATCAGTGTCTCATACTCGTAATACTCTCCGGCCTTCACAGTCTCCGGCATGGAGCCGGCGGTACCCAGGATCTCAGGATACCACACCACGATGTCGTTGAAGGTAAGGCCGGCGACATGGCTGTCCTTCCCCACGAAAAGGTCCCAGAACGGCCCGGTATATTCTCCGGTGGCAGTGTAGTCGGCGTATGCGTTGTTCTGCTCCCATTTCGGATTGGAGAGGCCGTCGGCGAGAAGGGCCACGCTCCAGACGTAACGGCAGTCGTCGATGTCGCGGAGGAACCGCACCTTCGATATGGCCTTGAGCGTGGTGTGGGAGTCATCGGCCCATTCGAGCTTAACCGACACGTCGCACGATGCGGGCTGCTCCGCCAGAGTCTTCCATCGCGACAGCACCGAGCCCGGATCGATCTGGGTGCTTCGGTTGACGCATGCGGCGGGATAGCCGGACACTCCTATAGGGAAGTCGGAGGGATCGATGCAGGTCATGGCGCCGCTCTCATATCCCGTGGAGTGGTAGGAGAGGGCCACGAACCGGTCGCCGTAGTAGAGCTTTCCCTGCTCCATCATGACGTATCCGCGCGGGCACCATCCGCAGTGCAGCCCCGTGAATTCCTCCACCAGCGGGCGGTTGGGCGCTAAGAAGTCGAGGGCCTCGGCCTGCGTCTCGCAGCTTGCCGAGAGCGACTGGTTGGGCTTGCCGTTGACCCTGGTTACGGTGAATGTGAAGGGTGCCTCACCTGCCGTCTTAGCCTCGGGAAGCGTGATTGTGCCTTTGGCACCCCGGCCGAAACCGCCTGGAATCTGTTCGCTGGCAGTCCAGGTGCCGTTTCCGGTCTGGGAGCCGTAGCTGTATTCATAGTCTACTGATGTCACAGGCTCCGAGCCGTGGTTGTAGAAGGTGACTGGTACCTCCACACCGGCCTCGAGGCTCATGTAGATCTTTGAGGGGAGGGAAGCCACGGCTGCCTCGGGCGCCATGTCGCCTTCGAGCATCACGGTCATGGTGCTGACGAGATTCTCCCGCTTACAGTAGTCGGCCCATTTCTGTTGGGAGGTGGTGGCATGGAGGAAGAAACCGCCCCCGGTGTCGCCCTCGGCCACGGCGATGGGCTTAAGGTTGCCGGGAGTCTCCTGAGTCATCGAATATCCCACATAGAGCCCTTCGGCGGGAATCTCCACCGGCTCGGCGAAGGTGGCCTCGATGAGGCCGTTGTAGCAGGTGGCCCTGACGGTGCAGATGTCGGGGTCGTTGACCTTCACGCCGTCCTGTGTCTTCGTCTTCAGCTCCGTCGACAGCCAGCCACATACATCGGTGAGGAGAGACTCCGAGGCGGAGGTGTTGACGCGCAGGCCCGTCACCTTCTTTCCGGTGAGGTCGGGGTCCTGGAGGAGCACGGCCACATCGTAGGTCTGGGCCTTGTCGAAGCCGTATGGCTGTTCGGGAGCGTCGAAGGCGTTGGCGGTGAATTCCGTGGTGTCGGCCCAGGAGGCTGCCGTCACACCTATCATAAATGACACCAATATTGTCCTGATGTTCATAATTCAGTTGATTTAAAAAGCGCCCCGGGCCGCATGGGTCTCCGTGGCGCGCCATTTACCATTATTTTGCTATGCTATGAAAAAATCTACCCGGTGTTATTTCACGATCTCCTTGCGCACGGAGCCGTCGGACATCGTGATGATCACGAGGCCTTTGTAGTCCTTGTCTACGCGTACGCCGGATGTGTTGAAACGTGAGATCTCGACTGCGTCGGCGGCGATCTCGGCCTTGTCGGTGATGAAGGAGCTGCCGTTGGCCATGTCTACCACTATATAGTCGCCGGAAACGGAATGTGTGATTTCCTTCTCAAGCATGTATTCCGATACGGGCTGGTAGGCATAGAGCTGCCCTTCGAGACCTGTGAATGTATAGGAGCCTATGCCTGCGGGCACCGCGGTTTCCGAGAGGAATGTGCGGACAAGGTCGCCTGCCTCCACGTTCTGTGTCACGTCGAGGACGCCGATGGCAAACGCCAGACCATTGTAGGAGGAGAATTTCAGCCGCTCGCCCTCCGTTACGCTTTCAGCCGGTATAGTGAGATATCCGTTGATGTAGCCATCCTCGGGCACCGGAATGTAGCTGTAGAGGCCGCTCTCGAGGAAGTCGATGCAGAAGGTGTCGCCCCCATAGCCGTAGGCCTCGATATAGATTTGATACTCGCCGCGTGCGGGGTTGACGGGAAGGGCAGGGGAGATGAGTCTGCCGCCGCTGTAGTCGCCGCAGCC
>USHH01000260.1 GCA_900554345.1 uncultured Bacteroidales bacterium
GAGCAGCAGCGCGAGCGTGATGCCCGCGGTCACTGCCGCGGCTACGGCGCGGTCTCTCTTTTCCTGACGTCGGTTCATTGTGCCGGTTGTGTTGTCTTACCAGTAGCCCGGGTGGCGAGCACCATGCGCAGATGGCGCCTCGCCGCCATGTCGAGCACCTCCACCACCCTGGCGTAGGTGATCGTGCTGTCGGCATAGAGGGCGATTGCCCGCAGGGAGTCCTGCGTGTGTATCAGCTCGAGACCCGCCATCAGCTCCTGCGGCGACACCGGGCGCGGCTCCGAGAGCGTGGCTGTCGAGTCGTTGCGGTCGGCCACGAGATAATACCGGCCGTCGGCATCGATATAGACCTCGGTCACCGGCTTGAGGGTGGTCTGCTCGCCGCTCTGCGGCAGGTTGACGTCGATGGCGGCGGGAAAGATGATGGTGGAGGTCACCATGAAGAAGATGAGGAGCAGGAATATGACGTCGGTCATCGACGACATGGAGAATGTGTCGAGCGTCGAGAAGTTTCGTTTCAGGGCCATAATCGTCGGTGGATTTGTTGCCCTCCCTTTCAGGCGGGCTCGTTGAGGAGGTCCATGAATTCCATGGTCTTGGCCTCCATCATGTTCATGATATGGTTGACGCGGCTCACGAGGTAGTTGTAGGCGAAGAGGGCTATGATTCCCACCACGAGACCTGCCACCGTGGTGACGAGGGCCTGGTAGATGCCCGAGGAGAGCACGGTGATGTTGGCGCTGGTGCCGGCGCTGGCCAGGGCGTAGAAGGCGTCGATCATACCCACCACGGTGCCGAGGAATCCGAGCATCGGGGCGCCGGCGGCGGTGGTGGAGAGCCATGTGAAGCCCTTGCCCATCGAGGCCACCTCGATGTTGCCGGTGTTCTCGATGGCCACGAGCACGTCGTTCATCGGGCGCCCGATGCGGTTGACGCCCTTGAGGATGAGCTTGGCGTAGGGGGTGTCGGTGCGCCGGCAGAGGTTCACGGCGTTCTCGATGTCGCCCTCCATCACGTAGTCGCGTATGCGCTTCATGAAGGTGTCGTCGTCTTTGGAGGCGCGGCGCAGCGCTATCGAGCGCTCCACCATAATGTATATGCTCACTACGAGCAGGATGGCGAGGGGAATCATGATGTAGCCGCCGTCCATCACGAGCGACCACAGCGAGAGGGTGTTGGTAGTGTCCACGGTCTATGGGTTGAGGAAGTTGGAATCTTATTTAAGGCACTCTCGGTAGCGCCTTATGGTCTCGCGGATGCCGAGATAGAGGGCGTCGGAGATGAGGGCGTGGCCGATGCTCACCTCGTCGAGCAGCGGCATGCTGGCGTGGAAGAAGGCGAGGTTGTCGAGGTTGAGGTCATGGCCGGCGTTGAGGCCGATGCCCATGCGGCGTGCCCCGGGGGCGGCCTCCACGAAGGGGGCCACGGCAGCCTCGCGGTCGGCATGGTAGTTGTCGGCGTAGGGCTTGGTGTAGAGCTCCACGCGGGCGGCCCCCAGCTCGGCGGCGCGGCGCACCTGCGCCACATCGGCGCTCACGAAGATCGAGCTGCGGATGCCGGCGCCGTGGAGGCGAAGCAGCACCTTCTCCAGAAAGGCGGCGTTCTTCTCCACATCCCAGCCCGCCGAGGAGGTAAGCGCGTCGGGCGCGTCCGGCACGAGCGTCACCTGGTCGGCGCCCACATCCGTCACCAGCCGAAGGAAGTCGTCGGTGGGATAACCCTCGATATTGAATTCCGTGGTCACCACCTTGCGCAGGGCATAGACGTCGCTGCGCCTGATGTGGCGCTCGTCGGGGCGAGGATGCACCGTGATGCCCTGCGCTCCGTATTCCTCGCAGTCCACGGCGAATTTCTCAACATCGGGCACATTCTCGCCACGGGCGTTGCGTAGCGTGGCCACTTTATTGATATTTACACTTAAATGAGTCATGTCGTGTCGTTTTCTCCTTTTATATCTCCTGATTTTGCGCTTTTTCTTCCGTTTTTAAAACTTTTCGGCACAAAATTTGTAACTTTGGCAAAGGAAAACGGGCGCTCCCCCTTGCCGCTGTCATGTTGCAGCTGCAAAAGTAGGAAAAATAATTCAATTATTGTTTTCGGGGAGCCTCTTTTTTTCACAGTCTCTCCTGTCTTCAACCGCAATTCAATTATGACAGCCAAAGATATATTGATACCTGCCGACATGATGGCCGTGGAGCCGGGACTTCCCCGGGTCGACGCCTCCATCCCCCTCCTCCCCCTTCTCCACCGCCTGCTGGAGTCGCCCGAAGGGCGTCTGGCAGTGGCCGACGAGGGCATCGTGATCGGCAGCATCGACGCGGCAGCGATGCTCCGCGGCCTCGGGCGCCTCATCGCCGACCGCGACGACTGCTGCATCATCGTGGTGGAATGCCGCCCGGACGACTATTCCGCCTCGCTCATGGCCCATGCCATCGAGGACTGCGACGCCCACCTCGTCGACCTTCTCACCACGCCGGCCGACGACGGCTCGCTGCGCGTCACCCTCCGCGTGCGCTGCTACGATCCCTCGGCAGCCGTCCACAGCCTC
>USHH01000261.1 GCA_900554345.1 uncultured Bacteroidales bacterium
GCCTCGTCGAGCAGGTCGATGGCCTTGTCGGGGAGGAAGCGGTCGTTGATGTGGCGTGCGCTGCCCCTCACCGCGTAGTCGACGGCCTTCTCCGTGTAACTCACGCCGTGAAACGCCTCATATCCCGGCTTCAGCTGACTCAGGATCTCGATGGCCTCGTCGACCGAAGGCTCCTTCACCTCCACCTGGGTGAAACGGCGCACGAGCCCTTTGCTCTTGGCAAAGTGGCGCTTGTATTCATCAAAGGTGGTGGAGCCGATGAAGCGTATCCTGCCGGCCTCGAGGTAGGGCTTCAGCATGTTGGAGGCGTCGAGCGAGCCCTCGCCGGTGGCGCCGGCCCCCACGAGATTGTGGATCTCGTCGATATAGACGATCGGTTTCTCGCGGGAGGTCACCCCGTCCATCACCGTCTTGAGGCGCTTCTCGAAATCGCCGCGAAACTGCGTGCCGGCGATCAGCGTGCCGAGGTCGAGGCTGTAGATCTCCGCGCCGAGCAGCGGCTCCGCCACGTCGCCGTCGTTGATCCTCTTCGCCAGGCCGTAGACGAGGGCCGTCTTGCCCACGCCCGGCTCGCCGATGTGGAGCACATTGTTCTTGTCCTTGCGGCAGAGCACTCTCATCGTGGCCTCCAGCTCCGGCTCGCGGCCTATCAGGGGGTTGTGGCCGTCGACCTGCGAGTTGACGAGCGTCACCAGCGACTCCCAGGCATCGTCGCCGCGCCGGCCGACATGAAACCGTCGCCCATGCCGAAGTCATCGTCATAGCCGATGTCGTCGCCGGCGTCCGTATCGCCCTCGCCGGATGGGTAAGACGTTACCAGGCGGCTCATGAAGAATCCCTTGTCGTCGCCGGTGGCCGAGAGCAGAGCGTGCGCGGCCACCGACTCCGGAAGCTCCATGAGATTCCTGACCACGTGGGGCACGCCCATCACGGTGCGGCCGCCGGCAACCGCCGTCTCGGCGGCCGCCTGGAGCATGGTGCCCAGTTGCATGGATAGTTCAGGCGTCTCCTCGCCTTCCGGCAGGGTGTCGAGTGTGTCGATATATGCCTCGAGGGGTGAGGCTATGGTGTGCCGGTCGACGAGACAGGCGTCGAGGGCGTTGAGAAACGGACGCTGCCGCAGCAGTGCGAGCAGTAGATGCTCCGGAGTCACGAACTCGCTTCTGCGTGTCGCGGCGATTCCGAACATGTCGTGGAATGCCTGCTTCAGCTCCGGAGAATAGTGGATTATCGGTTCCATTCGTGTGGTTTCAATGAGTTTATTCCCCTTCTACGGTGAGGCGGAGGGGGAAGCCTTCGTTGCGTGCGAGGCGCGTGGCCTTGTTGGCCTTCGACATGGCCACGTCGTAGGTATAGGTGCCGGCGGCGGCCTTGCCTGAGTGGTGGATGTGGAGCATGAGCGCCTCGGCCTCCTCGGGGCTTTTGCTGAAGATGCCGGTGAGGATCCTCACCACAAACTCCATTGTGGTGAAGTCGTCGTTGTGGAGGTAGACCGTGAATCGGCGGGGCTCGCGGATGGAGGTGTGCTGATGCTCCCTGGTGTTGGATTGCTGCTGTGCCATGCTGCAAAATTACTCAAAATCTGCCGATCCGTCAACCCTTCGTTCTTCCGCTCCATATACTTTTTGTTGAAAAGACGAATTAAGGATATTTAACGTTTCAGGCCGCTTCCCTTTGTCTATGCCGCAAGGGAGGCGGCTTTTTCATGGCGGACGGGGAGGGGTTATTGTATATCATACGTGAAGCTGTCGGCATCGGATTTGCATATCCTTTTCAACCGTTATAATTTTGCTGTATCAAACCTCATAAATGAAAGACTGAAAAAATGTTGCTGTTAGGTTACGACATAGGAAGCTCCTCGGTGAAGGCCGCCCTCGTCGACGCCGCCACCGGCCGATGCGTGGCTTCCGACTTCTTCCCCCGCCACGAGGCGCCCATCAAGGCGCTGAAGGCCGGCTGGGCCGAGCAGGCCCCCGACTCCTGGTGGCAGTATCTCAAGGAGGCCACACGTTCCGTTATGGCCCGCTCGGGCGCTGACCCTGCCGACATCAGGGCCATAGGCATCAGCTATCAGATGCATGGCCTCGTGGCCGTCGACAAGGACATCAACGTGCTCCGCGACGCCATCATCTGGTGCGACTCGCGCGGCGTCCCCTACGGCCGCGAGGCCTTCGACTATCTCGGAGCCGGCAACGTGTTGCCGCGGCTGCTCAACTCTCCGGGCAACTTCACCGCCTCGAAGCTCGCATGGGTCAGGGACAACGAGCGGGAGCTTTTCGACAGGATATATAAGGTGATGCTCCCGGGCGACTATATCGCCATGCGGCTCACCGGCGAGATCTCGACCAATCCGGAGGGGCTCTCGGAATATATGCTCTGGGATTTCAGCCACAACCGTCCGGCCCGTTTCCTTATGTCGTATTTCGGCTTCGACGAGGCGATCTTCCCGGCCGTGCAGCCCACGTTCTCCAATCAGGGCGCGGTGACGCCGCAGGCGGCCGCCGAGCTGGGGCTCGCCGCCGGCATACCGGTGACC
>USHH01000262.1 GCA_900554345.1 uncultured Bacteroidales bacterium
GGGCGCCTCCCTTTATTTAATGGTCAGGGCGATTTTCTTACTTGCCTGTTGTGATGCGGATGTTGATGCCGCCGTCGGGATTCACGTTGATCTCGAGCGTGGTGCCTTCTGCCAGACGGAGGGCGGGAGCGCCTTCCTTACGTCCCTGCGTCGGGAGCGTGATATGGGTGGCTGTGCCGCCGTCGGCGGGCATGATCACGCGGTTGATGTCGACGGGATGTACGGGCGGAACCTCTACCGCAGGAGCAGCCTCGGGCTTGGCTGCCTTGGGAGCGGGCTTCGGAGCGGGAGCGGGCTTGGGAGCGGCAGCCTTGGCGGGAGCTGCGCCGGCGCCGGCAAACTGGAAGATGGGCTGGTCGGTGGCCATCACGTCGCCGTCGGCGATCAGCACCTTGGCGATGACGCCGGCACGGTCGCTCACAAGATTGTTCTCCATCTTCATTGCCTCATACACGAGAAGAGTGTCGCCGGGTTTCACCTCGTCGCCGGGCTTCACCTTGACCTCGAGCACCGTGCCGCCCATGGGAGCGTTCATCACGGGGCCGTTGGCAGCAGGAGCGCTCTCCTCGGCCTTCGGTGCGGCCTCGCCCTCGGCCGTGAACTCGATCAGCGGCTGGTCGGTGGCCATCACGTCGCCTTCGGCCACGAGCACGCGCTTCACTGTGCCTCCCTTGTCGCAGGCCAGGTCGTTCTCCATCTTCATGGCCTCATAGACGAGCACCACGTCGCCGGGCTTCACGACATCGCCGGCCTTCACCTTGAGCTCCATCACCGTGCCGCCCATGGGAGCGTTGAACACCGGTCCGCTTACCTCGCCGGCCTGCTGCGCGGCCTTCGGGGCTGCCTGGGGTGCTTCCTTGTGCTCCGCCTTGCGCCTGTTGGTGAGGAATGTCTTGGCCACTGCGGGCAGAAGCTCGAGAAGGAGGTACTCCTCCTCGTTGACGGCGAGCTGCACGCCGCCGAGGTTGTCGAGCGTCGGGTTGGCCGGACGCTTGTAGCTGCTCACGTCGTAGGGATGCTCCTCGGGGCTGCCGGTGATCTTCTCGCGGAAGGCGGGGTCGACGGGCACAGGAGTCTGCCCGTATTCACCCTTCACGAGGCCGATGAACTGGTTGTTCTTGTTGGTGTAGTCGGGCTTTCCGTTGCGGCGGTCCATGGCGAGGTTGACGGCCTGTGAGCCCACGATCTGGCTCGTCGGGGTCACGAGGGGCACGAGGCCGGCGTCGCGGCGCACCTTCGGAATGAGGGCCATGGCCTCCTCGAGCACATCCTCGGCGCCGAGGGCACGCAGGTTGGCAACCATGTTGGAATACATACCGCCGGGCACCTCGGCGTTCTTCACGAGCTCGTTGGGCTTCGGAAGGCCGAAATAAGCCTCGATCTTGTGGCAGGCGTCGAGCAGCTCGGCCTCCTTGTCGGCCTTGGCGGCCTCGATGGCGCGGTCGAACTCACGGTCGATCTCGGCGGGCATATTCTTATAGGCCTCGTCGAAGTCGAGCGGCCATTTGTCTTTGTTGAGGTCGAACTCGCGCAGGGCCTTGCGGGCATCCTTGAGCTCGTGGCGGATCTTTGCCACTGCCTCCATGTCGACGTCGACCTCCACGCCCATCTTGCGGCAGAAGATGTCGATGAGCTCGATGGATGGAGCTGCGGAGCCGCCGCCAAACCACCAGATGTTGGTGTCGACGATGTCGACGCCCTGGATTATGGCCGTGAGCACTGAGGCGAGGCCGTAGCCCGGGGTGCAGTGGGTGTGGAAGTCAACGGGCACCTTTACGGCTGCCTTGAGCTTCGGCATCAGGGAATAGATGCGGGAGGGGCTCACGAGGCCGGCCATATCCTTGAGGGTCACCATCTTGGCGCCCAGCTTCTCCATCTCCCTGGCCTTGTTGACGAAATAGTCGTCGGTGAAGACGCGCTCTGCCTCCGGAGTGTCCTTGGGGTCTACGGTGTAGCAGACGGCGGTGTCGGAGATTGTCTCGTTGCCGTTATATCCGTTGAGGTCGTTGATCATCTTGATCGAGCCCTTGATGTTGTTGATGTCGTTGAGGGCGTCGAAGATACGCATCACGTTGAGGCCGTTTTTCACGGCTTCCTTATAGAAGCCCTCGAGCACAGAGTCGGGATAGGGCACGTAGCCGAAGAGGTTGCGTCCGCGTGAGAGGGCCGAGAGGAGTGAGATTCCCTTCATGGCCTTGCTGCAGGAGCGGAGGCGGTCCCAGGGGCTCTCGCCGAGATATCGCATCACGCTGTCGGGCACAGCGCCGCCCCACACTTCCATGATGTAGAATTTGGCGTCGCGGTAGAGCGGGAGCAGACGGTCGACGTTCTCCTGCTTCATTCGGGTTGCGAAAAGGGACTGCTGGCCGTCGCGCAGCGTGAGGTCCCTTATTTTCAGCTTCTTAGTCATTTGTCAATTGAGGTTATCGTTGTTTTTATGGTATATCCGGTTAAGTCGGGTCATTAATCCGCGTCAAATTTAGCCAATTAAATTTAAAATAACGAATTTTTTCTT
>USHH01000263.1 GCA_900554345.1 uncultured Bacteroidales bacterium
CTGACGGCTGCCGAAGCGCGAGCGGTAGCTGATGGCCCCCTTGCTGCATTTGCCGATGCAGTCCATGCAGGCCACGCAGCGGGTGTAGTCGATGGAGTGCTCCCTGACGTCGATACACGATGCCTTGCAGTTGCGCGAGCAGAGGCCGCAGTTGATGCATTTCTCAGTGTCGATCACCGGGCGCATGATGGAGTATTTCGACAGATAGCCGAGCACCGTGCCCACGGGGCAGATCGTGTTGCAGTATGTCCGTCCGCCGCGGAAGGCGAGCACTCCGAGTATCACGAGGGTGGCTATGGCCACTCCCAATGTGAGGCCGCCGCGCATCCACACGTCGACGGTGTAGAAGGCGTAGCTGCCGTAATGTTCCGCGATGGCGGCCAGCACGTTGTTGATGCCGTCCCAGGCCGGCGCCAGGATGCTCTGCGCTATGCGCCCGTAGGCGCTGTATGGAGCCAGAAGCGCCACGATGATGCCCAGTCCGGCAGCTATCGACACCGCCATCACCGCGAGCATCGTGAGCCTCAGCCACGTCAGCGCCCGCGAGTGTGTGTAGCGGTTTTTCTTCGCTTTCTTGCCCAGCCAGCCGAAGGCGTCCTGCATGATGCCCAGCGGGCATATCACCGAGCAGTAGACGCGCCCCAGCAGCAGGGTCATGGCCACAAGCAGCACAATCACGCCCACATTGAGGGCGAGAAGCGCCGGCAGAAACTGTATCTTCGCCATCCATCCCAGATAGCGCTGCGCCGTCCCCGTGAAGTCGAGAAACAGCAGGGTCACCATCACTATACTGAGCACGGCAAGGGTCACTCTGATTTTTCGTAACATAAGTCTGTTGCTGTTGATGTTGGTCAGGTTTGGTATGAAAATCGCTTTCGGTTGCAAATTTAATCCTTATTCCGCAATTCTCAAATACCAATTTTCCCGACACACTTATCTTTTTTACCGCTGCAATCGATTTTTCTCAGTAAAATATCCGCAACATACATCCTTCATCTCCGTTATCTGTTAAAATGATGCCGCTAATCAAAAATCCGGCTTGTAGGGACATGCCTCCGGCATGTTTCCCCGTCGGCAGGAAGGTAATCATCGACCAAACCCTATCATAATTATGCACCCACACGACATAAACACCACCCCCGCCTCCGACCCGATGGCTTGGAAAACCCTCAGGAGCGAGACCATCATCTCCCGCCCCCCATGGCTCACCGTGCGCCACGACGCCGTCGAGCTCCCCGACGGCCGCGTCAATCCCGACTTCTACGTGCTCGAATATCCCGACTGGGTCAATGTCATCGCCATCACCGACAAGGGTGAGTTCGTGATGGAGCTCCAATACCGCTACGGCATACGCCGCACCTGCTACGAGATCTGCGCCGGAGTCATGGAGAAGGGGGAGACCCCGGAGCAGGCCGCCCGCCGCGAGCTCGAGGAGGAGACCGGATACACCGGCGGCGTGTGGACCCACCTCATGTCGGTCTCCGGCAACGCCAGCACCACCTCCAACCTCACCCACTGCTTCCTCGCCACCGGAGTCACTCCTTCCGGGAGCCGTCATCTTGACGCCACCGAAGACATCTCCGTAGTGCTCATGTCGGAGGCCGAAGTCTTCGACCTCCTCATGAAAGACGAGGTGAAACAGAGCCTCATGGCCGCCCCCCTCTGGAAATACTTCGCCCTCCGCCGCTGAGCTCCGGTCCGGCTTATTCATTATCCCGGTACGCTTGTCGGCTTATCGGGCTTTTTTATTAATTTTGCGGCATGATCCAGCTTTTCGAGCAATTCGCAGACAACATCAATTCGCTTGAGGTGAACATGACCAACAGTCTCTTCCGCCTCATCCTGAGCATGCTGCTCGGCATCATGGTCGGCGCCGAGCGCAAGCGCAAGGGCCAGATAGCCGGCATACGCACCTTCTCCCTCATCTCGATGGGAGCATGCCTCGCCATGCTCCTCTCCATCTACGTGCCCCAGGTGTATCTCGGCCTCAAGAACGGCGACCCGGGGCGTATCGCCGCCCAGGTGATCACCGGCATCGGCTTCATCGGCGGCGGCACGATGATCCACATGAAGGGCGCCGTCAGGGGCCTCACCACCGCCGCCGGCATCTGGATGACCGCCATCATCGGCATGGCCGTCGGCATCGGAATGTATCTCATCTCCGTCGGCGCCACGCTCCTCATCCTGCTGACCCTCGTCAGCTTCGAGCAGTATGAGAAGCGCCGCCGCCTCGGCCAGGAGTCGAAGGTCGTGAGCCTGAAGGTCGACGGCATCCTCGACAACATCGACGCATACCGCCGCGTGCTCGACAGCAACGACGTCCACCTCTCCACCTTCTATGTGGAATACGACTACGAGCACAACATCACCGACATCAACTTCATGGTGCTCGTCCATGCCTATTCCGACCTGCTGCCGGTGCTCCGCCAGCTCGGCGAGGTGGCCCCCACGCGGAGGCTCACCCTCTCCAGCCAGCTCGACATATGAAACGGCGTGGCCCGACCGGGCCACGC
>USHH01000264.1 GCA_900554345.1 uncultured Bacteroidales bacterium
AAGATTAAAAGCTGGGCCTGGGCGGGGACCGGCCCGGACTGGCTGCCGCGATAACGGATGTCGTCGATCTCCAGGGTTGTCTCCTCCCTGACCTCGCGGGCCACACACTGCTCAAGGGTCTCCCCCGTCTCTACGAATCCCGCCACGAGGGCGTAGAAGGGGCGCCTGAAACTGGCGGCATGCACGAGCAGGGCCTCGCGGCCGCGGATCACGAGCACCACCACCGCAGGGCTCAGCGAGGGGAAATGCTCGGCGCCGCATGCGGGGCATATCTTGGATATCGGGCCGCCGCGGCGCAGCAGAGCGCCGCACGCGGGGCAATAGCGCATGGAGGCATGCCAGTGTATGAGCTCCGCACCCTTGGAGACCGCCGCGTAATCGTCGGCCGGGAGCAGCGCATGGCTCTCACGCAGGCCGCGCAGCTCCAGCTCCGGAGGAAGACCATCCTGCGGAGCCTGAAAGGCCACGTATTCTCCATCGGGGCCGAACGTGAAGAGGTCGTCGCAGTGAGGCAACGCCACCGTGGAGGGAAGCGAGATGGTGTCGCCCCGGCGCTCGAGCCACAGGTCGTTGCCCGAAATCACAATCTGTCTCATTGCTGTGGAATCGGTTGAAAAAGGTCTGGATGGTCATTCCCGACACGCCTCGAGCATCTCGCCGGGTGTCAGGCCGGTGGCGGGATGGCGCCACCCCGGGGCGAGCTCCTCCATCGGCTGGAGGAAGAAGCGGCGACGCTCCAGACGGGGATGAGGCACCACGAGCTCCGGAATGTCGAGCCGCAGGGTGTCGACGGCCACTATGTCGATGTCGATGATGCGGTCGGCATAACCTCCTCCGGGGTCGCGGTGGGAGTCGGGAGAGATGCTTTTCTCTATCTCCTGAAGCCTATGCAGCACCTCCACCGGCGGCAGGTCGGTGTCGAAAGCCATTCCTACGTTCAAAAAAGCATGGGTGGAATCGAACCCCCAGGGTTGCGATTCCACCACATGACTGATTTCAAAATTTCCGAACTCGGCCGCCACGGCCCTCATCGCGCGGCTCAGATTGAGCCGGCGGTTGCCGAGGTTGGAGCCGATGTTGACAAAAAAGGTTGCCATATCAGCGGGACTGGGCGTTAAAGGGTTTTCTTCACCTCTACCTCCTCGAAGGCCTCGATGAGGTCGCCCTCGCGGATGTCGTTGTAGCCCTGCACCGAGAGGCCGCAGTCGTAGCCGGAGACCACTTCCTTGACGTCGTCCTTGAAGCGCTTGAGGGATCCGAGCTCGCCTGTGTAGATCACGATGCCGTCGCGGATCACGCGCACCTTGCTCGTGCGCTTGATCTTTCCGTCGCGCACGATGGCTCCGGCGATGGTGCCCACCTTCGAGATATGGTATGTCTGGAGCACTTCGGCAGTGCCGGTGATCTCCTCCTTGATCTCGGGAGAGAGAAGGCCCTCCATTGCGTCTTTCACCTCCTCGATGGCCTTGTAGATCACCGAGTAGAGACGGATCTCGACGCCTTCCTTCTCGGCCTCGCGGCGTGCGGCGCCCGAAGGACGCACCTGGAAGCCGATGATGATGGCGTCGGAGGCGGCGGCCAGCGTGACGTCGCTCTCGGAGATGGCTCCCACTCCCTTGTGGAGCACATTGACCTGGATCTCAGGCGTCGAGAGCTTGATGAGGGAGTCGGAGAGAGCCTCCACCGAACCGTCGACATCGCCCTTGACCACGAGGTTGAGCTCGTGGAAATCGTTGAGGGCGCGGCGGCGGCCAAGCTCTTCGAGACCGGGACGCTTCTTGGTGCGCAGGCCGAGCTCGCGCTGGAGCTGCTCGCGCTTGCCGGCGATCTCGCGGGCCTCCTGCTCGGTGGGGAGCACATTGAAGGTGTCGCCGGCCGTCGGAGCGCCGTTGAGACCGAGCACGAGCACCGGGGTGGCCGGGCCGGCCTCGGTGACGCGCTGGTTGCGCTCGTTGAACATGGCCTTGATCTTGCCGTAGTTGGTGCCTGCGAGAAGCACGTCGCCCACATGCAGAGTGCCGTTCTGCACGAGCACTGTGGCCACATATCCCCTGCCCTTGTCGAGACTCGACTCGATCACGGAGCCGATGGCGGCCCTGTCGGGGTTGGCCTTGAGGTCGAGAAGCTCGGCCTCGAGAAGCACCTTCTCCATGAGCTCCTCGACACCGATGCCTTTCTTGGCGGAGATATCCTGACTCTGGTATTTACCGCCCCACTCCTCCACGAGGTAGTTCATGTTGGCGAGCTCTTCCTTGATCTTGTCGGGGTTGGCCGTAGGCTTGTCGATCTTGTTGATGGCAAACACCATGGGGACTCCGGCTGCGGAGGCATGGTTGATGGCCTCGATGGTCTGGGGCATCACGTCGTCGTCGGCGGCCACGATGATGATGGCGAGGTCGGTGACCTTGGCGCCGCGCGCACGCATGGCGGTGAACGCCTCATGACCTGGAGTGTCGAGGAAAGTGATGTGGCGGGCGGGCGGGGGGGGGGGGGTGTGTTGGACGCCGAGA
>USHH01000265.1 GCA_900554345.1 uncultured Bacteroidales bacterium
GGAGAAGGCGGGAGGGTTCCCCCGGCCGCGGCCCGACGGGCCCGCCGCAAACTCCGGCGCGAAGTCACGGGTGCGGGTGTATAGGTGTGGCTGAAACACCACCGACAGCCGCCGACCGGGATACAGACGCTTCACCGACTCGATCGAGGCTTTGACCTCGTTGGGGCTGTGGGCGTAGTCGTCGATCAGCACCGGCGTGCCGTCCTTGCCGTCGTTCCAGATCTCGAAACGGCGCTTAGCCCCCTGGAATTCCTCCAGCCCACGCTTGATGTGCTGAGGAGTGGCGCCGGCCAGCGTGGCCGCCACGGCGTTGTCGATATTGATCTCCACGGGCACCCCGAGGCTGATGTCGACGATCTCCACTCCCGGTCCCGTGATGGTGAGCCGCAGCTCGCCGTCGCCATACCTCACGTCGCGGGCATGCCAGTCGCCTTCGCTTCCACCGCTGTAGCTGAGCACGTCGACGCCCCGACGCACCCTCGGCTTAAGCTTTAGCCCGGTATGCACGATGAGTGTGCCGCCGGGCTCCACCAGCTCTGTGAAGCGGGCGAAGCCTTCCAGATATCCGGCCTCGTCGCCGTAGATGTCGAGATGGTCGGGGTCGGTCGAGGTCACCACGGCGATGAAAGGGGAGAGGTGGTGGAACGACCGGTCGTATTCATCGGCCTCGATCACCGCCCAGGGCGACTGCGGAGCCGACACGAAGTTGCTGTTGATGTTGCGCAGTATGCCGCCGAGGAAGGCGTTGCATCCCTCGGGCGTGTGGCGCAGTATGTTGGCGATCATCGACGATGTCGTGGTCTTGCCGTGGGAGCCGGCCACACATATCCCCCTGCGGTGGCGTGTGATCTCTCCCAGCAGTTCGGCGCGTTTCACGATGCGGAAGCCGTGGTCGCGAAACCACCGCAGCTGACGGTTGCTCTCCGGCACGGCCGGAGTCCTCACCACCAGGGTGTTGCCTGCATCGCGCCATGGCTCCCCGATGAGCTTCGGGTCATCGTCGTAGACAATCGCTGCTCCCTCCTTCTCGAGGGCCGCCGTGAGTGCCGAGGAAGTGCGGTCGTAGCCCGCCACTTCAGCGCCCCTCAGCAGATAGTATCTTACAAGATTGGCCATGCCTATGCCGCCGGCCCCTATGAAATACAGTCGTTGATTTGCCATGGATGTCTTATTTTTCCCTACCTGTGATTCTTTCAACCTCTTTCGCTATCTTGACGTCGGCGTCGGGAAGGGCGAGCGCCTCTATCGCCTTGCGCATCGACTCCCGGCGCTTGCTGTCGGCGGCCAGGGCCAGCACCTCGGCGGCCAGGTCGCGGCGCGCGTCGGCGTCCGTCACGAGCACTGCGGCGCCCTTGCTGCTCAGTGCCATGGCGTTTTTGGTCTGATGGTCTTCGGCCACATTGGGAGAAGGCACGAGTATCGCTGGCTTGCCGAGAAGCTCGAGCTCGCTGATGGTGCCGGCACCGGCGCGCGACACCACGACGGTGGCCGCACGGTAGGCCGCCGCCATGTCTGTGACGAATGCCGTGGCCACCACGCCCTTCATTCCATTGCAGCTCCGGTGGGCGCGGTCGATGAAGCTCCTGCCGGTCTGCCATATCACCTGGAGCCCCGCGTCGGTGAGGCGTCGGAGCGATGCCTCCACGCTCTCGTTGATGGTGAGCGCCCCGAGGCTGCCGCCGATAAAGAGCGCCACCTGCTTATCGGGATCGAGCCCGAAGCTCCCGCGCGCCTTCTCCACGCTGAGCGTCGAACGCAGTATGTCTTTTCTCACGGGATTGCCCGTCATCTCTATCCTGTCGGCCGGAAAGAAGCGTTCCATGCCCGGATAGGCCACGCATATGCACGCGGCCCTGGCGGCAAGGAGCTTGTTGGTGACCCCGGCGTAGGAGTTCTGCTCCTGCAGAAGGGTGGGCACTCCGGCCTTCTGGGCGGCCTTGAGGGTAGGCCCTGAGGCGTAGCCGCCCACGCCCACGGCGATGTCTGGCTTGAATCCGCGCACTATGCGGCGCGCCTTGCGCATGCTCTTCCATAGCTTGAAGAGCACGCCGATGTTGCGCCACAGCCTCTTGCGGTCGAAGCCGGCCACCGGAAGCCCGATGATGTCGTAGCCCGCGGCGGGCACACGCTCCATTTCCATGCGGTTGTCGGCTCCCACGAAGAGGATTTCCGCGTTGTCTCTATCCTTGAGTGCGTTGGCGATGGAGAGTGCGGGGAAGATGTGGCCCCCCGTGCCGCCGCCGCTTATCAGCACCCTGAGCGGGCGCTTCGAGTCTGTAGTCATTTCTGGGGTTCGTTGAATGATTGTGAGAAGTTGTCGGTGCGCATGTCGGTGGGTAGTGTCTTGTCTTCCACCTTCAGCGCCTCCTTATTGGCCGAGGTGGCGGCGTGGCGGCTCACCGAGAGCATGATGCCGATTGCTATCGACATCACCACCACCGAGGTGCCGCCCTTGGATATGAGCGGCAGCGGCTGTCCCGACACAGGGAAGAACCCGCCAGGGCCC
>USHH01000266.1 GCA_900554345.1 uncultured Bacteroidales bacterium
TGTCGGCTTCTTGCGGCCGGCCCCCCCCCGGGCCATCCGCTACGGGCAACCGGACGCCCCGCAGCAGATACTGCGCACCGACGCCCTGGAACGCTGGCGGCGTAAAGACCATCCGCTCTGGGTGGTGTGCTCGCCGGAGGGCCTCGCGGAGAAGGTGCCTCCGGGCGACGAGATAGAGCGGCGCACCCTCACCCTCTCGCTCAAGAGCAAGGCGAAGATGAGCGACGTGGCCCGGCGGCTGCGCGACCTCGGCTTCAAGGAGACCGACTACGTGTATGAGCCGGGGCAGTTTGCCAGAAGAGGCTCGATACTCGACGTGTATTCCTACAGCAACGAGCTGCCCTACCGCATTGACTTCTTCGACGAGGACATCGACTCCATACGCACCTTCAACGTGGAGACGCAGCTCTCCGAGCGCAAGGTCGTCGAGATCTCGATCCTGCCGGCGTCGGGCGACGACAGCAGCGAGAGCGGCGTGAGCCTTCTCGACTTCGCCGCCGACTCCACGGTGGTGTTCTGCCGCTCCGTGAGCCATCTGACGTCGCGCATCGAAGCCATAGCCGGCGAGGAGATGGCCGAGGCCGTGGGCATAGCCGGAGAGGGCGACCCCGAGGCCATGAACCACGTGGTCGACGCCAAGGCCTTCGCCAGGCGCCTGTCGCAGCTCAAGACGGTGGAGATCACCCCGTCGGAGTCGGCCACGCCGGCCGACACACAGTCGGTCGTGAGGTTTGACTGCTCGCCCCAGGGCCTCTACCACAAGAACTTCGAGCTGATATCAGAGTCGCTCGAGAAATTCCGGAACGACGGGTATAAGATACTCATCCTCACGGATATCCCCTCGCAGGCACAGAGGCTCAGGGATATCTTCCACGACCGCGGCGACAGCATAACGTTCACCGCCGTGTCCAACACCATCCACGAGGGCTTCACCGACCACGAGCGCAGGATATGCTTCTTCACCGACCATCAGATCTTCGACCGCTTCCATAAATACAACCTGCGGAGCGACATGGCGCGAGGAGGCAAGCTCGCCATGAGTCTGCGCGAGCTCAACTCCATAGAGCCGGGCGACTACATAGTGCATATCGACCACGGCATAGGGCGCTTCGGCGGCCTTATCAAGACCGACGTCAACGGGCGTCCGCAGGAGATGATCAAGCTCGTCTACCAGAACGACGACATAGTGCTCGTGAGCATCCACGCGCTCCATAAGCTGTCGAAATACCGGGGCAAGGAGGGCGTGCCTCCCAAGATCAGCAAGCTGGGCTCCGGAGCCTGGCAGCGGATGAAGGAGAAGACCAAGAGCAAGCTAAAGGACATAGCGCGCGACCTCATCAGGCTCTACGCCGCCAGGCGCGAGGAGAAGGGACACGCCTTCGCCCCCGACACCTACATGCAGCATGAGCTGGAGGCCTCGTTCGCCTACGAGGATACCCCCGACCAGCTGCGAGCCACCCAGGCCGTGAAGGCCGATATGGAGAGCGCGCGCCCCATGGACCGCCTGATATGCGGCGACGTGGGCTTCGGCAAGACGGAAATCGCCGTGAGGGCGGCATTCAAGGCGGCAGTCGACGGCAAGCAGACAGCCGTGCTCGTGCCAACCACAGTGCTCGCCATGCAGCACTACCACACCTTCTCCGATCGTCTCGCCGACATGCCCGTGAGGGTCGAATTCATCTCCCGTGCCAGAAAGCCGGCCGAGGTGAAGAAGATACTCGCCGACCTCGCCGAAGGGAAGATCGATATCCTGATCGGCACCCACAAGCTGATAGGAAAGGGTGTGAAATTCAAGGATCTCGGGCTGCTCATCGTCGACGAGGAGCAGAAATTCGGCGTGGCGGTGAAGGAAAAGCTCAAGCAGATGAAAGTCAACGTCGACACCCTGACGCTGAGCGCCACCCCCATACCGCGCACCCTCCAGTTCTCGCTCATGGGCGCCCGCGACCTCAGCTCGCTCAACACCCCGCCGGCCAACCGGCAGCCGATCGTCACCACCGTGGCGCCGCTGGAAGACGACATCATAGCCGAGGCGCTCAACTTCGAGCTCAGCCGCAACGGCCAGGTCTTCTTCATCTCCAACCGCATAGAGAACCTCACGGAGCTTGAGACGAAGATCAGGCGCCTCGTGCCGAAGGTGAGGATAGTCACCGCCCACGGTCAGATGCCACCGGAGAAACTGGAGAAGGCGATATTCGACTTCGCCAATCACGACTACGACGTGCTGCTCTCCACCACCATCGTGGAGAACGGCATCGACATGCCAAACGTGAACACCATCATCGTCAACAACGCCCACACCTTCGGCCTCAGCGAGCTCCATCAGCTGCGCGGCCGTGTCGGACGTGGAAAAGAGCAGTCTTACTGTATTTTAATGTATGGAAAAGAGAGCAAAGAAGGAAAAGAACGTTTGTCAATCCTTGCCGGCTCTAACGATGGTTTTGAGATCGCCAGAGAGGATTTGAAACTGCGTGGACAGGGCGATTTCTTTGGAGTGA
>USHH01000267.1 GCA_900554345.1 uncultured Bacteroidales bacterium
CCCCTACTCCTGCCAATAACAATCAAACACATCAGTGATGAACCTAACCAACACACGACGCTACCTGCTCCGGGCTGCCGCCGCTCTGGCTCTCGCCGGCGCCCTCTCCGCCTGCGACGCGGTCTACGATGACCTCGACCCCTGCACGGTGACATACCGCGTCAGATTCACTTATGACTACAATATGAAGTTTGCCGACGCTTTCCCCGCCGAGGTTCATTCGGTGCAGGTGTGGGCGTTCGACGCCGACGGGCGTCCGGCTTGGCACGGCGAGGCTTATGGCGACGCGCTCGCCGACCCCGATTTCGCCATGACGGTCGACCTCAAGCCCGGCACATATACCTTCCTCACCTGGGGCGGTCTCCGCGACTCCCCCTTCCTCCTCGACACAAAGGAGCCGCAGGCCGTCACCGACCTCGGCGTCTCACTGCCCCTGAAGAGCCCCTCGCGCACGGAAAGCCTCTATGCCGACTACGAGCTGCGCGGCCTCTACCACGGCTGCGTGAAGGATGTGGTGCTGAAGAATTACGAGAACGTCAACGCCACCCAGGATGTGGTGATACCCCTCGTGAAGGACACCAATCTCGTGTCGGTGATGCTCCAGCACATCAACGGCACCCCGATAGCGCAGGGCGATTTCTCTATCAGCATCTCGGCCGCCAATTCGGAGCTCGGCTGGGACAACGCTGTGCTCGCCGGGCCGCGGTTCATCTACGAGCCCTGGGCCTACACCTACGGTCTCGCGGAGGCTCCCGGCTCTGACGCCACGAGCGTCAACAGCCTGCTGGCGGAGATGTCGACGTCGCGCCTCATGGCCGACGGCAAGGAGATGCTGAGTGTGGTGCGCAACACCGACAACACGGAGATCATCCGCATACCGCTCATCGACTACCTGCTCTTAGTGAAGGGCAACTACCACCGCGACCTCACCGACCAGGAGTATCTCGACCGTCAGGACGAGTATTCGATGATCTTCTTCCTCACGGAAGACAATACCTGGTATACGGCCGGCGGGATCTACATCAACAGCTGGGCTGTGGTTCCACCTCAAACCGGAGAGGAGATATGAAGATGAAAAGTATGGTATGCATCAGAAACCGGGTCGCGCTCTGCCTCGCCTTCGCGCTGCTGCTGACGGCGGCGGCCGGGTGCTCGCTGGTCAACGACCCGGAGCCGCCGGCCAAGGAGGGGGGCGACGTGGAGCTGACCTTCCGCGTGGTCTCGGCGGCCAACCTCACCGGCCACTCCGGCACTCGCAGCGACGACAAAGGTCACGATGAGGAGGACAGCCAGCAGCCGGACGTGGAGGATTACATCAACATCAATGACTTCCAGTTCCATATTTTTGTCGGGACGAGCGAAACAGACACCAACCCGAGGCTGCTCTACAGCTGCACGAATCTCAATGGAGAGAACGTGACCTACGTCGGCGGCATGGGCGTCTACGACATACATATCACGGTCAGCGAGGAGACAATGAAGACATTCTTCGGCGACGCCTACGACATCAACAGCAGGACGCCTGTCTACTTTCGCGTGATGGTGGTGGCCAATTCCAACGCCAGCCAGACAGCCACGACTCCGAAAGAGATTACAGGCACCGACTTCAACGCCATGATGACCTCGGCGAATGCGCTGACCTATACATTACCCGGCAGCGAGTTCTCCCTTCCAATGTACGGTCTCGGCTCCTGGCAGACCACCACCCTCTATGAGCTCTCCGACTCGCGCCCGGAGGAGCCGACAAGTCTCGGCAGCGTAACGTTGCTCCGCGCCGCCTCTAAAGTGCGCATCGCCGACGAGATTCCCAGGCAACCGGGTAATGAATATCCGAGAATCGCGTCAGTGGCCTTCACCTACGCCTCACAGAGCGGCTATGCACTGCCCGCCAACGCCAGTGATTATATCGACGGCACGCAGGTGCATACAGTCAATATTCCCGACCAGAACGCTGCCGACAACACAATCAATCTTGTCTCCGGAAAGGAGACCGTGGACAACGGCACCGAGACGGCTACCGAGACGGTGTTTTACGGCTACTGTCCCGAGCAGAGGATTGGAACGGATACTCCTCGGTTCGTCATCAATATCCAGCCTTCGCAAGGAGCGGCATTGAATACCTACACCGTGCCGATGGCAGGCTACAACGGAAATCAGTTCACATGGGCCGGCAGCGAGGGGATGTTGCTCCGAAACCATATCTACACCCTTGCCATAGGACTGACCACCACGCAAGACCTGAGCATCACCGTCTGCCCCCGCGCCATATTCACCACCGATATCCCGCCCTTTGAATAATCATCAACCAATATATGTCCACTATGTCACTCACCTTAACCTCCCGGCTTGTAGGGACATGCCTCCGGCATGTGTCCCCAGAAGACTTTAGGCGCGAAGCGCTCTGGGAGAGGCGGTGTCCCGCCGCCACCCGCGAGTCCATAGGTATCATTGCCGACGTTGCCCATGCTTGGGAGAGGCGGCGTCTCGCCGCCCCCC
>USHH01000268.1 GCA_900554345.1 uncultured Bacteroidales bacterium
GCCGTGTGTAGGATAAGCATTCACTCGCCGCTGCCGGGAGCATTGCCGGAATCCACGGCGTCGCCCTGCGGGAGCGCATGACCCTCCCTGCGCGACTTGATCTTCACCTTCATGGCGTCGAAGCCCTTGCCGTAGACGCCGTTGGCCGGCGACTGGGCTATGAACGCGTCGGGGTCGATCGACTTGATGATCCGGAAAATCGTCACGGCCTCTATCTTCCTGCACCACACAAGAAGCATCTGCACCTCATGCTTCGTATACCATCCCTTGCCGTCGAGCACAGTCACTCCACGGTGGGCCTCCTGGTTGATGCTGTCGGCTATTTTCTTCCAGTGACGGGAGAATATGACGAACTGCGTGGCCTGCCGGTTGGTGTTGATCAGCGTGTCGGTGATATAGGAATATATGAAGATGGTGACCCAGCCGTAGATGATGCGGGGCACGGTGTTCTGGATGCGCTCCTCCATCGTGCCGTCGAACGGGAGGAAGAACGTGAGGCCCACGATCGACATGTCAACGATCATCATCGTGCGCCCCACGCTCACGTTGGAGACCTTGGTGACGAGCGCCGCCACGATATCCGTGCCTCCCGAGGTGCCGTTGTGGATGTAGATCGTGCCGATGCCCAGGCCGCACAGGATGCCCCCGAGCACGATGCTCATCGCAGTGTCGGCCAGAATAGGCGGATGCGCCACGAAATACCCCTCTATGAGGCCGATGAAGACGGAAATGCCGGTAGCGCCGAATATGGTGCGCGCTACAAACGCCTTGCCGAGCACTTTCCACCCGATGGCTATCAGCACCAGGTTGACTCCATACATGGTCACCGCCACTGGGATGAATTTGTTGCTGGCGAAGTAGACGAGTGTGCCGAGACCCGCCATGCCGCCAATCACGATGGCGTGAGGGAGGATAAACGCGCAGAACCCGATCGCGTAGAGAATCAGGCCGAACGTGATCATCGTGAAGTCTCTCACGTTGCTCATCAGACTGTTGTATCTTGATTTTGTCATGGTTGTGATTCTGTCTTGCCGACAGGATTACGGTTAGGTTTTTATGGTTATGTTGTCTTTGACGGCTGCAAAATTAGATAATTTTTTCCATATTTCTGCTATTCTTGCCCCGTTATCGCATAATCTTGACGGCAGGGCCTCTCTTTTTGTTTTCTTTGACGGATTTTTATTACCTTTGCCTCATAAAACACGATTACACATGAACTACAGCATCTCCCGTATCGCCGCTCTCCTGATTCCGGCCAAGGGCGCGGCCCAGGACTTCATCTCGCGCGAGGCCCCGCAGTCGCTCTTCAACATCGGCCTCCGTCTCGGCCTCAACGCCTCCAACCGCACTGTCGACGGGAAGGCATTCCCGGAATGGAACCGCGACAGCTGGGGCACCGGCATCGACGCCGGCGTGGTGGTCGACATCAATGTGCGCGACTTCCTCTCAGTGCAGCCCGGCTTCTTCTACGAGTCGCGCAGCGGCAACTACGCTTACGCCTCCACCCAGCTGATCGACGGAGCGACGGAGACAGTGTTCTCCCAGATGGGACATTACAGGAGCTACAATTTCGAGGTGCCCGTGATGGTGGCCTTCCATTTCAACCTCAGCCCCGACATCAGATGGAATGTGGATTTCGGCCCTGACTTCCGCTTCCGCCTCCACAATTCCGACAGCGACAGGATAAGGGTGGTGGCCCAGCCTGACCCGATGACGCCTCCGGAGACAGTCGACGCCGCCTTGAAGTCGTTTGATTTCGGCCTCCGGGTCGGCACGGGCCTGACCCTCAAGCGCCATTACGTGGTGGAAGTGCATTATGTGGCCGGCCTCTCCGACGCCTGGAAGACCCCCGGCATGGGTGGCTGCAACAAGGCATGGCAGTTTGCCGTCGGCTACAATTTCTGACTCTTCACTCTTCACTCTTCAATATTGACAACACTCTCGAGGCGCCCTCTTCCGCAGTCGGCGCCTCGACCCATATTATGTCCTGGTCGCGGCGCAGCCATGTCAGCTGCTTGCGGGCGTAGACCCGTGTGTTGCGCTTGATGGCGGCCACAGCCTTGGCCAGCGTGGTCTTCCCGTCGAGATAGCCGAGGATTTCCTTCACCCCTACGGTGTTGAGAGAGTTGAGCGCCCGCAACGGCGCCACGCGCTCCACTTCCTCCACGAGGCCGCGCTCCACCATCTCGTCGACCCTCAGGTCGATGCGCCGGTAAAGCTCCTCGCGCTCCAGGGCTACCGCGAACTTCCGTATGCGGAACGGGCGCCGCGCACGCGCCGCGCCCAGAAGGGTGGAGTAGGGGCGTCCGGCCGCAAGGCTGAGCTCTACGGCATGCACCACCCGCTTCATGTTGGCGAGGTCGACGCGTGCGTAATAGTCGGGGTCGAGGCCCAGCAGCCGGAGGCGCATCGCCGCGTCGCCCTGACGGCGCCACTGGGCGTAGACCGCCTCGCGGATCTCCGCCGGCACGTCGGGCAGGTC
>USHH01000269.1 GCA_900554345.1 uncultured Bacteroidales bacterium
TGGCCTTCCGCCACTCCCCGGGAGCGTATCTCCTGATGCTCGACGATATCCGGCTTCAGTCTGACGGGCTGCTCGACGGCCTGGAACTGCTGGGCTACCATATCTTATGCGACGGCGCCGAGACCGGAACCACTGCCGCCGGCGACTGTCGATACACCGCCGCAGGCATCGCGGGAGTTTCCCATCAATGGCGTATAGTGCCGGAATACAACTATGGTTTCGGTCCCTCGAGCTATGAGCGCCGCGCCGACTACGACGGCGTGGAGGAGACGACAACCGACGGCAGAGTGACATCCGGCCGGGGCTGGATGGAGATCAGCGGAAGCAGCCGTGTCTCCGTGGTGACTCCCGAGGGGGTGACGGTGTGGTGCGGCGTTCCCGGCGCCGGCCGGAGACTGCCGCTTGCAAAGGGCCTCTATATCGTTGTAGCCGACGACGGATACATGAAGGTGCTCGTGAGATAAGTGGCTCCACTTTATGGCATATCTCAGTTTTTATGTACCTTTGTGGAGGAATATGGCGGGACAATTCCGCTCCTACCGCCATGCCCGACTTCACTGCATCGAATATTAACTAAACAAATATAAACGTAAACATCATGAAATCAGCCATCGCAATCCTCGGTACCGCCCTCGTGGCAGCCGGAGCCCTGGCCACACCGCGACAGATCGATAGGTTTCGCGCGGCTCCGGAGACAAAGATCCCGCTGCCCGCGAATGTCGATTCTGTATCGGCCGGCATGAATCCCTTCGACGCCACGCAGCTGCTCGGCGCGAAAACCTTCTTCCACGACTACGAGACCCAGAACTGGACTACGGAGAGGGCCGACAGCGGACGCTTCGTCTTCGCCGCTCCCAAGGAGGCCACCCTCCGCACCTTCGTGACCCACCTGCGCCCCGGGCGCTTCGCCAAGGGAACCCTCAGGATCAGCGCCACCTCCCGCGCCCAGGTCGACGTAAACGGAAACACCGTGATCTCGAAGACCACCGCCGACTCGGTGGCCGCTCCTTCCGAGGCCCCGCTCGAGATGAATCCGCAGACCGACTATGCGGTGCAGGTCAACCTCCTCGCCATGCCCGACGACAAGGGAGCGCCTGAGTTCACCCTCGAGTTCATCCCCGACGAGGGCTTCGACAACGTGGAGGTCGCCATGGGTCCGGAGCAGAAACGGCGCTTCGAGGTCGAGGACATCATGCTCGGCCGCCGCGTGAGCGGCACATCCCTCTCACCCGACGGCAACTACATCATCATCAGCTACAGCGAGCGCTTCACACCCACTGAATCCCGCTCCTGGTGCGAGCTCCGCGAGACACGCACGGGGCGTGTGGTGCAGGCCAACCTCCGCGAAGACGCGGTGTGGACGCCGCGCGGCGCGAGCTACTGCTATATGGAGAAAATGAACACGGAATACGACCTCTACGTCGTAGACGTGCCCTCGCTGAAGACACGCCTCGTGGCCCGCGGGCTGCCCGACGAGGAGATCATGTGGAGCCCCGACGAGAGCTACATGCTCTACTACAAGAAGGCCGACGGGAGGAAAGACGAGGGAATCATGCGGCGCGTCTCCGATCCCGACGACCGCATCCCCGGCAACCGCGACAAGTTCTACATCATGAAGTTCGATCCCGCCACACGTCTCTCGACGCCGGTGACATACGGCGGCCCCAGCACGATGATATGCGACATCTCGCCCGACAGCAGGAAGGTGCTCTATCTGGCCACACGCGAGACACCCTCGAAGTATCCCTTCTATTACTCCGACCTGGTGGAGGTCGACGTGCAGACGCTCGCCACCGACACTCTCGTGGCCAACGAACCCTCGATCCGCGGCGCAATATATTCACCCGACGGACGCCGCCTCTTCATCACGGGCGGCCCGGGCTTCATGAACAACCTCGGAAAGAATGCCGGCCCCCATCCCATCGCCAATGACTTCGACACCCAGGGATACCTCTTCGATATCGCCACTCGCAAGGCAACTCCCCTTACCCTCGACTTCAATCCGGCCATCACCGGATCTCCCGACTGGAACGAAGCCGGCAACCGCATCTACTTCCAGGCCGAGGACGGATTCATGGTTTCCCTCTACCGGCTCAATCCGGACGACGGCAAGATAGAGAAGCTCCCTCTCGAGGTCTCCTACGACAACAACTTCTCGATCGGCGACCATGAGACACGCTGGCTCTCCTACACCGGCCAGAACTACTACATCAACGGCCAGGCATGGCTGCTCGACCTCAACACCGGCAAGAGCACGCTGCTCGACAGCCCCCTTTCCGAGCGCTACGACAATATCGATTTCGGCAAGGCCGACGTCTGGAACTTCACCGCTTCCGACGGCACGGAGATCGAGGGGCGCGTCGTGCTGCCGCCCGACTTCGACCCATCGTGCAAGTATCCCCTCATCGTCTACTACTACGGCGGCACAAGCCCCTCCCAGGGGTCGCTCCGCCCTCCCCCTTTCCCGGGTCATGAA
>USHH01000270.1 GCA_900554345.1 uncultured Bacteroidales bacterium
CCCTCTACAGGCGGGGGCGGAGGGGGAGTTCGCCGTCACCACCGCCAGCAGCACGCCGAGAAGGCTTTTTATCAGATTATGTGTCATTTCATTCGATTATAATGCTCCAAAAGTAGCTATTTTCTTTCATCCCTGCAAGAAACCGCCCCGAAACAGCTACCTACGCGTCGCGGAAACCGCACGCATATCCAAGTAGATTTCTCTGGTATACAATCTGATACATCGGATAGGTAATTTCTTATACTACCTATCAGGCTTCCTATGCACAATATAATAGCGATATCGCTTTGCCACAACCGGGATAACGCCTAAATTTGCACCGCAACAACAGATAACGTGATTCCAACAGGCCAAGCCGTCAGTGACGCAGGCCACCTAATAAAAAACATTATGAACAGAATTTTACTTACATCAACACTCCTTCTCGCCGGAGCGGCGCTTACAGCCGGAGCCTATGAGATGCAGCTTCCCCAGAGGAAGGTCTGCACCGCCAAGGCGGAGGCCATCGCCCGCGAGAGCATCAGGACATTGCGCCCGCAACAGGAGCACACGCGTGCCGGAGTCGTGAAGACCGAAGGTGAGACGGTGGACCTCACAGTCTCGCTCCAACCATCAGCCGACGGTTTCTATACCCCAGTGGCCGTAATCGCATTGCGCGCAAACGAGGAAGCCGATGCTGACGTAGACCAGATCGACTTCTCCGCTACCCTCGAGATTCCGGCAGGTACTTACGACGTGGTAGCCCTTTTCGAGGCGCCATTAACCGGCGAGGAGTCGATGAGACGTCCGTCATTCGCCTTCGTGATACGCGAGGATGTAGAGATTTCCGTTTCGGGCGAAATGACCATCTCGGCCGACGAGGCCACAGTGCTGACAAAGTTCCGCCAGGAGATGCCCGACGGCCAGGAGATGACGTTCCCTCCCGTGATCGGATTTGACGATGACGGCAACCCGATATTCGACGAGGAGACGGAAGACTACAGGGTTACCGCTCTCTTTATGTACAACTATCTTGTGAGCAATGAGGGAGGACTGCTGATATTCAGCAACATGACAGGATTCACGCTGCCTGACGGCACCAACAGCGAATCCACATGGGATATCCTCTGCAATCCCGTCTCCGACGACTGGACATTCGCCCAGAGCCGCTTCACCATGGGATGCTGGGACTATCCCTTCTTTGCTGTCTTCTCCGGACGCCAGACCGACGGCGAGATGAAAGCCACAGGCAACGACTTCGTAAACTATCTGGATATCCCGACACTCCACACGCCGCTCGCCGACGAGATGGATGAGCTTTCCAGCAAATACAGTGGCCAGATATTGAGAGTGCTCTGCAACGGTCAGCAGCTCGGCTCCGACACTTTCGCCGGAACACTCGGAGGCCCCGGCCAGGAATTCCCGAAATGGAATATCTACTCCTCCCAGTCATCATCGGCCGACCCCGTATGGATCACTCCCTTCTTCTTCTCCTACCAGTGTGATGCCAACCAGACGGTGGACGGACAATCAGTGGAAGGATATGTGATGGCCGCTCCCCTCTTCTTCGACAACGGCGTGCCCCAGTTCGCCCTAAAGGGCGGGGAATGCTACGACTGGCAGTCAAATCTTGACAGCTTCCCGTTCCTCGCCGACGGCACCGGAGCAGAGACCCTCGCGCCCGGTCATCCGGCTTTCTCCTACACCCTCGACCAGATGAGGATACCTTTCGCCTCCACGGCGCCGATCCTGACCACCATGGGCCTCGACCTCTCCAAGGTGCAGGAAATGCCGGCTCCGTTCGCGCTTCCCAGCATCTGGTATCTCGGCTCGCTCGGCGAGAACCGCTTTTCCGACTGGGCCCGTCTGGGCATCCAGGTGTATTTCAACGGCGAGCTCGCGGTGGAATGCACCGGCAACGACAAGCTGATGAATGGAGTGATGGGCTATTACGGCTCCAATCCCGCAGCCGGAGAATGGCTCTATAAGCTCGACAACGCCAACCACCGCGCCGAGACGGCCGACGGCGCCACGATAGCCGGCGGCAACAAGGCCGAGATATATCTCAACACCAACAACGCCGACTATATGCCGCCGACGCTCCGCATGCTCCAGATCAGAAACCAGGAGGGAATCCCCACAAACATCTTCAGCAAGGCCGGCGACGCCACGCTCTGGCTGGCCGCCTCCGACTACGTGATGATGGCAGACTTCGAGACCTATGAGGTATGGCAGGAGATGCGCGACGCCACCGTGACGCTGGAGTTCGCCCCCTACGGCACCGGCTGGTATGAGCCGCTCACCATCGCGGAGGCACCCGCGATGCCGGCAATCAACAGCCTCGGCCGCATCTACACCGCCAACCTCGGAGAGATAGCACGCTCCTCGGAGACCGGATGGTTTGACCTGCGCGTCACCGTCACCGACGAGGCCGGCAACTACCAGCGGCAGGAGATCTCGCCGGCACTGCGCATCGACGAGCTCACCGGCATC
>USHH01000271.1 GCA_900554345.1 uncultured Bacteroidales bacterium
GTGAGGCGCCGCCCCGCGCAGCGTAAATGGCTGCGCGGCTGGCGGCGCCGCATATTGATGTTCGGCTCGGCTCTCAGCGCGCGCTGAAGGTGGCCGGCTTCCCGTCGAAGGGGAAGCGCACGTAGAGCGTGCGTGTTGACTGGTCGTAGCTGTAGCCATACTGGCGGATGGCCTTGGGGGAGACGGCCTCCTCGAGACGGATGTCGCCGAGCATGACCTGCGACGGACGTGCCACGCCGGGAATCTCGAAGGTGATCATCCTGACGGCCGGCATGCCGGCATATTTCCCTTCCGAGGAGAGCTGCACAGATATCGCACCGCCGGCGGGCCTGCCGCTGAAGTTGATCAGCTGGTAGTCGCCGTCGGCGAGCGAGGTGGGGCTCAGGCGGTTGTCGTCGTAGAGGGTGTAGCGCGTGACGGTGTCGGCGGGATAATATCTCACCCAGAGGCGCGAGGGGTCATACTGCCTCACGTTTTCTATCCTGTCGGGATACTGCGGGATGAAGCTTCCGGCCCTGACGAAGAGCGGCAGGTCGGAGAGCGGGGCGCTGACGGTGGCCTCCGTGCCACCCCTGTAGCGGCGGGAGGCGTCGCGCCAGTCTATCCATTCGCCGGCCGGGAAGAGCACCTTGCGGCTTGTGGCTCCCTTCTTCATGACGGGGGCCACGAGCACATTGTCGCCCCAGAGGTATTCGTCGTTGAGGGCGGCATACCGGCGGTCGGGATTGTCGCCCCGGAAGTTGAGGGGGCGCGCCAGGGGATAGCCGAAAGCGGCGTTCTCGTAGGCCAGCGTGTAATTGTAGGGGAGCCACTCATAGCGCATCCTGATGAACTTCCTTATGAGCGGTTCCTGCTCGGGATAATGGTAAGGCTCGGGCATGAGCTGGGCGTGGGTGCGCATGAAGGGGGTGAAGGCTCCCATCCCCACCCATCTCACATAGAGTTCGGGGTCGATGGGATGAGCGGGATCCACGGCGAAGCCGCCGAGGTCGGAGCTCATGTATGCGAGGCCTGAGAGTCCGGAGCTGAGCATGAGGTTGACCTGGGGCTCGAGGCCGCCCCAGGAGCGGGAGACATCGGTGGTCCAGGGGAATACGGAGTAGCGCTGGAGTCCGGCCGTGCCGCCGCGCATCATCAGGAGCGGGCGTCGGTCGGGGAAGTCGCGGCGGAGCCCTTCGTAGAGGATGCGGCTCCACTCGTTGCCGTAGACGTTGTGGTATTGGGAGGCCGTCTGGCCGTTGGCGTGGCGTATGGAGAGGGGATGCACCTCTGGCTCGCCGAGGTCGCCCCACCATCCGTAGACGCCCTCTTCGGTGAGGGGCCTGAGTCGTTGCCATAGCCATTCGCGTGTCTCGGGATTGCTGACGTCGATCATTCCGGCGTCGCCCACCCATGTGGTGACGTCGTGGGTGCGTCCCAGGGAGTCCTTGGCGAGCATGCCGCGCTCCGAGAGGTAGTTGTAGTTGTCGATGGCCCCCTTCTTGTTGACGTATGGCTGTGTGATCATCACGAGGTTTACGCCGAGGCTGTCGAGGTCGCGTATCATGCCGCGGTGGTCGGGCCACTGGGTAGTGTCCCATGCGAGGCGCCCCATGTCGGTCTCCACTCCATACCAGTAGAGGTCGAACACGATGCCGTCGAGCGGGTATCCGCGCGTCTTCAGGGAGTCGACGGCTCCGAGTGCCTCCTTCTGGTTGTGGTATCCGTATTTGGAGGTCACGTATCCGAGCGCCCAGAAGGGGGGGAGGTCCTGGCGTCCGGTGAGGCGCGTGTATCCCTCGGTGGTGCCGGCCAGGGTCTTGCCGCCGTTGATGAAGTAGTAGGACAGCGGCAGCGGGGTGGTGGAGGTGTAGGTGATGGTGTCGCGGAGCTCGAGGGCGGCCTTGTTATAGTCGTCGAAGAGCACGCCGTAGCCGGCGTCGGATGCGAAGTATGGCACGGAGATGCCCATCTGCGAGATTCTGGGGTCGGAGCCGGTGTAGCCGTAGTTCTGGCGGTTGTACATGGAGAGGGAGTCTCCGTTGAGCCTCAGGCGGTGCCCGCGCTCACCGGCGCCGTAGAATGTCTCGTCGGCCCGGGAGGTGAAGGTCACTGTCTTCACGTCGCCTGAGTTGTCGATGCCGCCGGCCTCGGAGAGGAGGGTGTCGCCGCCGGGCGTCATGAAGGAGACGCGCCCCGTGGAGCGGTCGACCCTCACGGTGGTGGTTGGGGAGTAGAGCCAGAAGGAGTCGTCGTCGAGGGCGGTGCGGATACTTGCGGCGCCCGGCTCGAGCACGGCGCTCTGCGATGCGGGGAGCATCTCCGCGCCCTTGCGGCTGAAGGTGGCGATATGGAATATGTTGTCGGTGAGGGGCGTGACGGCCACCTCGCCTTTCCCGGTGGCCACGGTCCACGTGGGGCCCTCGTGGCTTACGCCGGCGGGGGAGGGGGGGGGGGGGCCCCCCCCACTACACCACCG
>USHH01000272.1 GCA_900554345.1 uncultured Bacteroidales bacterium
CCTCCGGCAGCCCCGCCTCATTGATGCATTGAATCTCCATAACGCTGCAAATATACGCATTTTAATCGGTTCACTTACCCAAGTGTGAAACTTATTTTGTAATTTTGCACCCTATGGAGACAAATCAGAGCAAAGACAGCGGCGCCCCGACGGCGCCTGAAGGCAGGATGAAGCGGGTGGCGAGGCTCGCCCTGCAGTATCTCATACCGCTCGCGCTCACCGTGCTGCTGGTGTGGTATATGTTCCGCAAGGTCAACTTCTCGGAGATGATGGCCATCATCGAGAAGGGGGTAGACCTCTGGTGGATACTGCTGGCCATGGGCATCAGCATCTTCTCCCATGTCTTCAGGGCGGCGCGGTGGCGGCTGCAGCTCCGGGCCACCGGCATCCGCCCCCCCTTCATGGCGCTCTGCTGCTCCATCTTCGGATGCTACGCCCTCAACCTGGTGTTTCCCCGCCTCGGCGAGATATGGCGGTGCAGCTACATAGCGGGCAAGGAGAAGGCTCCCTTCACCACCGTGGTGGGCACGATGGTGACCGACCGCCTCGCCGACACGCTGATGGTGCTCACACTCTTCCTGCTGACATGCGTGGTGGCCAACGGCGCGATCAACGCATTCCTCGCCAAGTACCCCGTCGGGCGCGACATCATAGGGCTCGCCGGGCAATGGTGGACCTGGGCCCTGCTCGTGGCGGCGATCGCGCTGGGGGCATGGCTGCTCCACGTCTTCCGCGCCACCAAGGCCGTGGCAAAGCTGCGTGAATGGTGGCTCAATATCTGGAACGGCATGTCGGTGGTGGCGCGGATGAAGGGCAAGTGGCTCTTCTTCTGGCTCACACTCTGCATCTGGGGCTGCTATTTCTTCCAGCTCTACGTGGCCTTCTACGCCTTCCCCTTTACCCGCGCCCTCTGCACGGCGCCCTATGCCTGGGGCCTGACGCCCTGCCTCGTAGCCTTCGTGCTCTCCTCGATCGGCATGGCGGTGCCCAGCAACGGCGGCCTCGGCCCCTGGAACATCGCCGTGATGTTCGGCCTCGCCGTCTTCGGAATCTCCGACGCCGAAGGCACCGCGTTCTCCATGCTCCAGTGGTCGGGACAGACCGTGATGCTAATCATCCTCGGCATCTACACCATGGCCTACATCGCCCTCTCCGGCATGAGGAAGCGGAAGGTGGTGATGCCCTGACATCGAAAACCCTATATAAATCCATACACACCTACAACAGCAAATGCATTTTGACTTAGGCAAGGATCCGGAAAACGACCGGGAAGACTATTTTGAATATAACGGCGAGCCAGAGGAGGAGAAGGCGCCGGAGCCTAAAAAGCCCGCGCTGAAGCCCGACGACCCCGCCTACTGGGAGGAGGACGAGTCGCAGTGGGAATACCTCAGGCCACGCCGCCGCACCGCCATATGGCTCTGGGCCGGAGGCTCGCTCGCCGCAGTCCTCCTGCTCGTGCTCCTCTGGACGAGGTTCTTCTCCCCGTACGTGGAAGACGCCACGCAATACGGATATGTGGAGTCGATAGAGCGGCGCGGCTCCATCTTCAAGACCTTCGAGGGGGTGCTCATACCTTATAAGGAGCTCTACGACACCACCCGCGTGTATCAGCGCGACTTCCTCTTCACCGCCGCCGACCTCGAGACCGCCAAGCAGCTCAAGCGCATGATGGTCGACGCCCGCCCGGTGAGGGTGGAATACAAGCGCTATCACGCCACCGTGCCATGGCGCGGCTCAAGCAAGATCGTGGTGACGGCCGTCGACACCGCCGACCCCGCGAAAATCCTCCCCCCGGAGTTCACACCCGGGCAATTCAAGACATCAAACGATAAGCAATCCGATTAAGCCATGCCACGCCTCATCACCATCCTCCTGACAGTCATGTCCATGCTGTGCGGCATCGGCACCGCCGAGGCGCAGCAGCCCGCGGAGCTGACGGAGCTGCTCCCCGACTTCGCCCGCTCGGTGTGCGGATGGAACGAGGGCGACGACCAGATCATCGTGCCCGACGGGGTGACGGAGCTGCCCGATTTCGCCTTCTACGAGATGCAGGGGGTGCGCTCGGTGTCGCTGCCCCCCTCGCTCACGCGCATCGGCCGCTCGGCGTTCGCCTGGATGGGCGACCTCGAGGAGGTGAACCTCCCCGGCAACCTCACCGACATCGGCGCCCATGCCTTCGCCTATTGCGCGAGGCTGCGCGCCATATCGCTGCCTGAGGGACTGACGCATATCGGCAACAACGCCTTCAGCCGCTGCGAGAGCCTCGGCGACGTCAGGATGCCGCTGTCGCTGACGGAGCTCGAGTCGTATGCCTTCTCCGACTGCTTCTCGCTGCGCGCGGCGTCGCTGCCGGCCAACGACTCGCTGCTCGGCGAGCTGATCTTCAGCGGCTGCCGCCGTCTGTCGCGTCTCGAGTGCATGTCGCCGAC
>USHH01000273.1 GCA_900554345.1 uncultured Bacteroidales bacterium
CACGGCTCTTAAATCAGAGCAGGAATAACAAGCCCACCGTGAGCGGCCGAAAGTTTACCGGGCTGCTCTTGAAAGCCTTCATCGGGGAGTAGCGCACGTATAGGCCACACCCTTTCCATACCGTGAAGGCGCCAAAGAGGTCGAGCGTGAACTTGCGCTGCCCGAGCGACTTATTGAAGATGCGGTGGTCGTGACCCTCGGCATCGGTATAATTGGTCTTGAGCGATGAATAGGTGTTGAAGCTGAACACGGGGCCGAGAGTCAGGGAGAGTGTGGTCGAGGGGATGCGATAGGTGTAGAGCAACGGCAACCCGAGGCTGAAGATCTTGAGGGTGGAGTTGCCTTTCACCGCACCCTGCGGATAATCAGTGGTCATAATGCCGCCGCCGGGAGCCGGCGCGAGGCAGCGGGAGAGAGTGGTCTTATAGTTGCGCCAGTCGAATCCGATGCCGAAAGTGATTCGTGAATAGCTGAAGTTGCAGGCGACAGCCAAAGCGTTTACCCACGACACGTCAAACGACTTGCTCCATTGCAGCGAACCGTTGCCCGACTGTCCGGAAGCATTGTCAAGTCCTATGCCGAGACCGCTTGTGATGACGGAGAAACCCGCCTTTTTCCTGCGGTTGCGGTCGCCGAGGCCAAGAGCCGGGATAAGGCCTAAATCCGATTTCATCTCGCGTTGCGAGGTGTTCACCACCGCGTCATCGCCATATTCGGAGACGTAGAGCGCCTTGAACGTCGAATCGGACTCACAGCCTTCGACCGACACCTGAAGGGAGTTACCACACTCCACCACTGTCACTATGGAGGGGGCCGTTACATTAAGCACGGTGTCGGGAGCCTCCGCCGCATGCGTGGTGAGGGAGAGGGCGAGGAGCGGCACTATCATCAATGGAACTGCCGCCAATATCCTGTTGTATCTGGAAATCATAGCTTATGGAATGTTTTGAGGAGAGAACTTAGAAATTAAGTGACAGGCCGACCGAGACAGAACGGAATGCGGGGCCATATGCGCCCTGGAATGCCGTGACAGGACTCCAGCGGCAATACACGCCGATTCCCTCCACAAGGCCTGCTGTCGCAATGAAATCGACAGTGAGAAGACGCTGGTTAAGTCCCTTGTGGGTGACGGTCGACGACTGTTCGCCGGCGGTCAGCTTGGTAGAGGCCGTAGCATAAGTGTTGAAATTGACAGTCGCACCGAGCGAGAATCCAAGGTCCTTATATACCTTCTGCGTGAAGACGAACGGCACGCTGAACGTCCAGCTGTCGAGACGCGAGTGCTCCACCTTGCATCCTTCAGGAGCACCTGTGAAGGCAAGGGCGTCGCCCTGCCTGGAATACACTGTTCCCTCCCGGGCCAGATAGCGCAGCATACCGAATCCGAGCCCGATCCTGAACCTCGTGGCCGGTCCCCACGGTCTGAACTCCACGCCGATCACGTCGGAGACGCCAAGCTCGAAGCCGTTTTTCACCACTCCTTTATCGGAGTAATTGAAGCGCCAACCCCAATACATGCCGCGCATCACCGTGGGCACCACCTTGCGCATATCGTCCGAACCTCCCGAGAAGGGGAAGTCGAGATTCCACCTCCCAGGCGAGAACGAGGAGCTGTCGACATTCGAGACATAGACGTAGTCGAGGTCGCCGTTGTCTGAAGGCATCGTGACCGTGACGGCCGTGGAGCCACCCTCCTTGGTCACGACCACGCGGCGGGCGTCGGTGATCACCTTCACGGTGTCGGCCTCGACAGGCATGGCGGCTTGCGTCAGCTGCGCCGCCATGACAAAAAGCAATAAACCAATAAGTCGCATATTGTTGTAGATAAAATTAACCAGTTAGAATTTCTGCATCATCTTCTTTACCTCTTCGGGCGACGCGTCGCCCACCATATATATAAGCATCGCCTTCGGGTCGGCATCCGTGCCGGAATTGAGGAAGACGATAAAGCGGTTGCAGTCCTTCCCCTTGAGGGCGTAGAAGCCGAAATGGAGGCGTCCCTTGCGGAAGGCCGTCTGCTTGTCGTAAGCCTTGGCGCCGTCGGCCTTAACCGCCTTCTCCATAGAGGAGATGATGGCGTTGTCGACAACGGTCACGCTCTTATACAGGTCAAGACCGAACTTCGCCGCGGAATTGCCTGAGAGGGCGACCGACGACACCTTTCCGCTTTTAGAGAAGTCCTGACTGAAATATGTGGCTATATTCAGTCCCTCCTGCGCCGAAGCTGTAATGAAAGCTGCCAGCAGCATCAAAATTAAAATCAACCTTTTCATATTCTGAGCAATGATATTATCTTAACCGAAATAATGTGATGCGTTAGAGGAAATCAGACATCCGGCCTATCTCGCCCATTGCGCTCTCCACCTCCGAGTCGAGCTCGCCCGAGGCTACTGCCGCCTCATGGAGCTGCTGCCTCATG
>USHH01000274.1 GCA_900554345.1 uncultured Bacteroidales bacterium
CGCTGGCTGCCGCCGATGATCTCGCCGATCTTCGGGAAGAGCACGTCCATGGCGCGCACTGTCTTGCCGTCGTCGTTGAGCTTCATGTAGAAGGCCTTGATTTCCTTGGGATAGTCGGTGAGGATCACCGGCTTCCTGAAGTGCTCCTCCACGAGGTAGCGCTCATGCTCGGAAGCGAGGTCGACGCCCCAGTAGACGGGGAACTCGAACTTGCGGCCGCTCTCCTCGAGGATCCTGACGCCCTCGGTGTAGGGGAGGCGCACGAAGTCGTTCTCCACCACGAAGCGGAGACGCTCGGGAAGCTCCTTGTCGAAGTGCTCGGCGAGGAATGCGATGTCGTCGGCGCAGTGCTCGAGGGCGTAGTTGATGCAGTATTTGATAAACTCCTCGGCGAGGTCCATGTTGTCGGCGATCTCGTAGAAGGCCATCTCGGGCTCGATCATCCAGAACTCGGAGAGGTGGCGCGGGGTGTTGGAGTTCTCGGCGCGGAACGTGGGGCCGAATGTGTAGATGCATCCGAGGGCCGTCGCTCCGAGCTCACCCTCGAGCTGGCCGCTGACGGTGAGCGAGGCCATCTTGCCGAAGAAGTCGGCGGAGTAATCGGTCTTCCCCTCCCCGGTCTTGGGAAGGTTTTCGAGGTCGAGTGTCGTGACCTGGAACTGGGCGCCGGCGCCCTCGCAGTCGGAGGCGGTGATCAGCGGAGTATGGAAATAGTAGAATCCTTTGTCGTTGAAGAATTTGTGGATGGCGAAGGCGAGTGCGTGACGAATGCGGAGCACTGCGCCGAAGGTGTTGGTGCGGGGACGCAGATGAGCGATCTCGCGGAGGAACTCGAGAGAGTGGCCCTTCTTCTGGAGGGGATATTTCTCCGGGTTGGCCGTGCCGTAGACCTGAAGCTCGCGGGCCTGCACCTCCACGGTCTGCCCTTTGCCCTGCGAGGCCACGAGGAGGCCCTGCACGTGGATGGAGCTGCCTGTGGTGACGGGGCGGAGCTGCTCGTCGCTGAAGGCGCTCAGGTCAAACACGATCTGGAGGTTGTTGATGGTGGAGCCGTCGTTGAGCGCTACAAACTGCACGTTCTTGTTGCCCCGGCGGGTACGCACCCAGCCTTTCACATCCACCTCGCTGCCGGCGAGCTCCTCGCCGTGGCGCAGGATGTCGGCCACTGTCTTTCTTTTTATGTCTTTCATCACTTGCGATGCTGTAATCGGGGTTGATAAAACTTAAGAATGCATTGGGAGACAGGCTGTCGAGGCCTGTCTCCCGGTTATGCCTTACCGCTTACTCGAAGCGGCCGGTGCGGAGGGCCGTCACCTCCTCCTGTGTGAGGTAGCGCCAGCGTCCGCGCGGCAGGTTCTTCTTGGTGAGGCCGGCGAAGTAGACGCGGTCGAGCTTGGTGACGCGGTAGCCGAGGCTCTCGAATATGCGGCGCACGATGCGGTTGCGTCCGCTGTGTATCTCGATGCCGGCCTGGTTGCGGTCGGTCTCGCTGACGTAGCTGATGGCGTCGGCGTGAATCTCGCCGTCATCGAGGGTGATGCCGTCGGCGATGCGCTGCATGTCTTCCTCGGTGATGTCTTTGTCGGTCCAGACGTGATAGATCTTCTTCTTCACGAATTTCGGGTGGGTGAGCTTGGAGGCGAGGTCGCCGTCGTTGGTGAGAAGCAGCACGCCGGTGGTGTTGCGGTCGAGACGACCCACGGGATAGATGCGCTCGCGGCATGCGTTCTTCACGATGTCGAGCACCGTGAGGCGTCCGTTGGGATCATCGCTCGTGGTGACGCAGTCCTTCGGCTTGTTGAGAAGCACGTAGCACTTGCGCTCGGGTGTCACCACCTTGTCGTCATATTCCACCACGTCGCTGTGGGAGATCTTGGTGCCGAGCTCCTTCACCACCTCGCCGTTGACCTTCACCAGGCCTTGCGTGATGAACTCGTCGGCCTCGCGGCGCGAGCAGATGCCGGCGTTTGCCATATATTTGTTGAGGCGTACCTGCTCGTTGGGGTCGATGTCCTCGAGCACGTAGTCGATCTGGCGCGGACGCGGGGTGAACTTCATGCCGCCCTGCTGCTTGCGGAAGTTGTTGCCCTGACGGTTCTGGTTGTTGTAGCCGCCTTGATTGTTATATCCTCCCTGGCGGTTGTTGTATCCTCCCTGGCGGTTCTGGTTGTTGTAGCCCCCCTGGCGGTTGTTGTTGTATCCGCCCTGACGGTTCTGGTTGTTGTAGCCCCCCTGGCGGTTCTGGTTGTTGTAGCCCCCCTGGCGGTTCTGGTTGTAGCCGCCCTGTCGGTTGTTGTTGTAGCCTCCCTGTCGGGTGTTGTTGTATCCGCCCTGCCGGGTGTTGTAGCAGAGGAG
>USHH01000275.1 GCA_900554345.1 uncultured Bacteroidales bacterium
ATGGCGGCGGTCGGCCGACGTTCTGAAAACAAACACCCATCAGGCAATGTTATAGTTTTATGAAAAGACTTCCACTCACAGCCATAGCCATCCTCGCGCTCACACTCTCGGCGCGGGGATGGCTCATTAATGAAAAATACGAGGGTCCGAAGACCACGACCACCGACACCACATGGCATGCCGATATCCTGCCGGGATACGAGGCCCGCGACGTAAACCAGGGGGAGGCCTTCGATGGTCCCTGCCGCTCCACGATTGTGCGCAGGCTCTGTCATGAAGGCTCCCGCCGGGCATACCTCTATATCCACGGTTTCAACGACTATTTCTTTCAGAGCGAGATGGGAGAGCGTTTCGTGGACTCCGGCTTCAACTTCTATGCGGTCGACCTCCGGCGCTACGGCCGCTCCAAGGAGCCATGGCAGTATCCATTCAATGTGCGCGACATGAAGGAGTATTTCAGCGACATCGACTCGGCGCTGAGCCAGATCAGGCGCGACGGCAACACCGACATCACGCTGAGCGGCCACTCCACCGGCGGTCTCACCGTGCTTCTCTACGGCGCCTTACGCGGTAAGGACTGCGGAGTAGACCGCATAGCCACCGATAGCCCTTTTCTGGAATGGAACTACTCGGTCTTCATGCGCAAGGTGGCCATACCGGTGGTGGGGTTCTTCGGGCGCCTCAACCGCAACTGGAAGATAAAGCAGGGTCACTGCGACGGCTACGCCTACAGCCTGCTGAAGGAATATCATGGGGAATGGGAATACGACACCGACTGGAAGATGATCTACTCGCCGCCGGTGACCACGGGATGGATCAAGGCCATCGACAGAGGTCAGGAACAGCTGATGAAGCATCGCGAGTAGTTCGGGGTGCGTGGGCTGGTTAAGCACGTTAGCCGCAAGATCGAGGGATGCAACTGGGAGCCAGACTTCCAGACAGGTGACGCGCTGCTTGACCCGGCGATGATCGAGGAACGGGGGCAGAAGCTGGGGAGCCGGCCGATGGTGTGCGCCATCGACAGCGGTCTCCACGACCTGATCCTGAGCTCCGAGAAAGCCCGCGAGGCGGCCTACGACAGCATCTTCTTCTTTATTAAGAGTGAAGAGTGAGGCGCATCGCGCAAGAGTCAAGAGTGAAGAGTGAAGGGTGAAGACACTAAACTACCCGTTTTTCGGGATAAGCGTTGCGTTATCGATATTTTATTACTACTTTTGAAGCTTGAATCAAACGAGACAAAGGTTTTCACAGGCATATGATAAAGACGACATACGCTGAAAAGCGCGAGATGGCCGACTGCATACAGGCGCTTCGCCCCATAGCCCGCGCCCTGCTCAGCGGCGGGGAGCTCGAGGAGGTGCGCAGCCTGAAGAAGGGCCTCGCCCAAAGCGAGGCATTCTGCCGCGACGCCCACGGACTCCACAAGGCGCTGATCGCCCTCAAGACGGCGAAGGCATTCGCCGAGGCCATCGACGCCGACCGCAACATCCTGATAGCCATCGGGCTTCTCCCGGCCCTCACCGACGAGACCATCGGCATCACCGACATACGCCGCCGCTGGGGCGACGACGTGGCGTCGTTGCTCACCGGCATATCGCAGGTGGAGCGCTTCAGCTCCCGAAACAACGCCGTCAACCAGGACAACTTCCGGGGGCTCATGGTGTCGCTGGCCGATGACATCCGCGTGATCATCATCATGATAGTCAGAAACCTCGTGCTGATGCGCTCCATCAACAACCATCCCGATCAGGAATGGGTGAAAAACGTGGCCTTCGAGGCCGGATGCCTCTACGCCCAGCTCGCCCACCGCCTCGGCCTCTATAAGATCAAGGGGGAGCTCGAAGACCTCTCGCTCAAATACACCAACCGCGAGATCTACGTCTCGATCGCCCGCAAGCTCAACGAGACCAAGAGGAGCCGGGATGCCTACATAAAGTCGTTTATCGACCCGCTGCGCGAGCGCCTCGAGGATGCAGGACTGAAATTCGACATCAAGGGACGCACCAAGTCGATCTCCTCCATCTGGAACAAGATGAAGAAGCAGAAGGTCGACATCCAGGGCATCTACGACCTCTTCGCCATACGCGTGATCCTCGACTCGGAGCCGGAGAAGGAGAAGAGCGACTGCTGGCTGGCCTACTCCATACTGGCCGACATGTACACCGCCAACCCGGCGAGGATGCGCGACTGGATCAGCATCCCGAAGAGCAATGGCTACGAGAGCCTCCACGCCACGGTGATGGGCCCCGGCTCGAAGTGGGTGGAGGGGCAGGTCCGCACGAGGTCACCC
>USHH01000276.1 GCA_900554345.1 uncultured Bacteroidales bacterium
ACCACAAGCCATGCCACGGCGGCCTGCCAGAATGTGGAGATCACGCCACACCAGAAGAAGATCAGCACTGCCACCAGGGCGAGCACGATGAAGAACACCACCTGCTTCATGGAGATGTCGAGCTGCCAGCGCACTTCCTTCACGCTCGATGACTTACCCTTGAGCTCCCGGCCCGCGAGGCCTACGGCCTGGCGGATGATGGGCCATGACTTGATGATGCCGATCACGCCGGCCATGGCGATGCCGCCGATGCCGATCATGCGCGCGTAGTCCTTGAAGATGGCGTCGGGAGCCATGGCCTGGAATTCAGGCGAGCCGTATGTGCCGAGCAGAGGAATCACGATCCACCACACGAAGATGGAGCCTGCGAAGATCACGAAGGCATATTTGAGGCCCACTATGTAGCCGAGGCCCAGCAGCGCCGCGCCTGTGTTGCAGCTGAGCACGAGGCGCGTTTTCTCTGCAAGCGCCTGACCCCAGGCCGAGGCGGTGCTGGTGACGGTCTCGGCCCACCAGCCGAAGGTGGCCACGAGATAGTCGTAGACGCCCCCTATCAGAGAGGCAACCACCAGAGTCTTGGCCTGGCCACCCGTGTCGTCGGAGCCCTGTCCGGAGATCAGCACCTGTGTGGTGGCCGTTGCCTCCGGGAACGGATACTTGCCGTGCATGTCCTTCACGAAATACTTGCGGAACGGAATGAAGAAGAGGATTCCGAGGATGCCGCCGAGCAGCGAGCTCAGGAAGATCTGATAGAACTGCACGGTGATGTCGGGATACTTGGCCTGCAGGATGAAGAGCGCCGGCAGAGTGAAGATGGCGCCGGCCACAATCACGCCCGAGCAGGCGCCGATACTCTGGATGATGACGTTCTGCCCGAGGGCGTTCTTCTTGCCCAGGGCGTTGCTGAGACCCACGGCGATGATGGCGATTGGAATGGCCGCCTCAAACACCTGGCCCACCTTCAGGCCCAGATAGGCGGCAGCCGCACTGAAGATGACGGCCATCAGAAGGCCCGTGCCCACGGAATAGGGAGTGACCTCCTTCTGGTCGTGGGCCGGAGACATCACGGGCACATACTGCTCGTCGGCCCCCAGCTCGCGGAAGGCGTTCTCGGGCAGGCCGGTGCCTGTGGTAAGGTTTTCTTCGGTTTCTTTCATATTGTTTCTATGATTTTAGGTTGATTGTCAATCCGTTGCAAAAGGCACGCCTGCCAGACAGGCGTCACGTTGACGCCTCCGGCGGTGAGCTTCTCATGGTTGCATCTGCGAATTTAATATTTTTTTTGCAATTACAGGGCATATTTGCATATCAATAATCGACATATAATCTTAGAAGCCATGTCCTGAGAAAATGCCCGTCCAGATTAAACCTTGCATGGATATAAGGGTCAGTAATGACGGACAACAACGATAACAATCCGCGATCACAACTAAGACAATGACTCGAAAGATACTGTATGCCCTGCTGCTCGGCGTGATGCCGGCGGCGGCGTTGGCCGACGGCGTGATTACCGGCCAGATCATTAGCAAGGAAAGCGGCGAGCCCCTCGATTTCGTGAACGTGCAGCTCGCCGACGCCAACGGCAAACGGATGGCCGTCGGCACCAGCTCCGATGAGAACGGGCATTTCGCCCTCCCGAAGGTGAAGGACGGCGACTACACCGTTATAATCTCCAATATGGGAAGCGTTACCCAGGAGCGCCCCGTGAAGGTGGCGGGTGCCAATGTCGACATAGGCACTGTGAAGCTCGCCGAAGACACCAAGATGCTTCAGGAAGTAGTGGTGGAGGGCGTCAGGAGCCAGATGCGCTTCGAGCTCGACAAGAAGGTCTTCACTGTCGACGCCAACATCTCGGCGGCAGGCATCAGCGCCAGCGAGCTCCTCGAGTCGATTCCCTCGGTGGAGGTCGACCAGGACGGCGAGGTGTCGCTGCGCGGCAACAGCTCCGTGACCGTGTGGATCAACGGCAAGGACTCCGGCCTCACCGCCGACAACCGCGCCCAGATCCTTGAGCAGATTCCCGCCGAGAGCATCGAGCGCGTGGAGGTCATCACCAACCCATCTGCGAAGTTCAGCCCCGAGGGTACCGCCGGAATCATCAACATCGTGCTCAAGAAGGACACGCGCGCCGGATATTTCGGCAGCACGGAGCTCTCCGCCAACAGCCGCGGCGGCGGCAATCTCGGAGCCAACGTCAATTTCAACTCCGGCCGTTGGGAGACTTTCGCCGGCCTCGGCCTCCGCATGCGCCACAGTCCGCGCATG
>USHH01000277.1 GCA_900554345.1 uncultured Bacteroidales bacterium
CTCCCTGAAGGAGCGGGGGCGCTTCGGGGAGGCGTTATTGTCGAGGTCGGTCATAGTCGGTGTAAATGATTGTCATTTCTGTAGATGAAACGTCGGAGGGCGCCGGATATTATGCCGTGGTGTGTCGTTGGAATCCGAGCATGTCGTCGATGGTGAAGAAGCCGGAGCGCCCGCGTAGCCATTCCGCGGCCATCACGGCGCCGAGGGCGAAGCCGTCGCGGCTGAAGGCCTCGTGGCGCAGGGGGATCATGTCGTCGGCGCCTCGCCACGTCACCTCGTGGATGCCGGGCACCTCGCCGCGCCGCTCGTGGGAAATCGGAAGAGCGTCGGCAGGCACGTTGCCGTCGGCGTCGGGCTCCGCCCAGCGCCCCTTCAGGGTGTTGACGGAGAGGATATCCTCGGCGATGGTCACGGCCGTGCCGGAGGGATGGTCGAGCTTGTGGATGTGGTGCACCTCCGACACCGAGGGCTCGTAGCCGCCGACTTTCCCGATAAGGGAGGCGAGGTAGCGGTTGACGGCGCGGAAGAGGTTGACGCCTATCGAGAAGTTGGAGGAGTAGAGAAGGGTTCCGGCGCCTTTGAGACACATGTCGCGGAGCTCCGGGAGTTCGCGCTGCCAGCCGGTGGTGCCTACCACCACGGGGACGCCGGCGGCGAAGCAGCGCAGTATGCCGTCGACGGCGGTGGAGGGGGTGCTGAACTCGATGGCGACGTCGGCGCTGCGGAAGGCCGGTGTGTCGGTGTCGGCCACGTTGCCGGCGTCGATGCGGGCCACGATCTCATGGCCTCTGGCCTGGGCGAGGGCCTCGACGCGATGGCCCATGCGTCCGTATCCTATGATAGCTATTTTCATTTCTGCAGATATGTATTATGATAGTCAGGCTTTTTCCATGGTCGGCCTGTAGGGACGCTTTTCAAAGCGTCCGCCCGTCGAGAACCGGCGTTGCGGCCTCGGCTACGGGATTCATGTCAGAATCCGAAGGCCACGTTGTCGACGTAGAGGGTGAGCCCCTCGGTGCCTATGAAGGCCTCGCCGCAGGAGCTGGAGAGCATCACGAGCACGTGTGTGGGCTGGGCGTCGGCGGGAGCCCACCCCACCTCCTGCACTGGCACGAGCTTGCCGCGCGAGTTGCGGGCGTAGTATGCCTTGTCGCCGCTGAGGAGCCCCATCCAGGGCTTGTAGAAGGGCTTGGAGGTGATGTCGCCGTAGTGTATGGGGAGCACGTGGCCCTTGGTCCAGGGCACGCTCCTGGAGTAGCGCTCGCGGCCGGTGCCGACGCGCTGGGCGAAGAGATGGCCGTCGGCGTCTTCCCAGCGTTTCTGCAGCAGCACATACACTTCGGCGTTGTCGCGCCCCTTGAGGGTCTTCTTTGATGAGAAACCGGTCGATTTCACCCGGGTGTCGGTGTCGGGCATGTCGACCATGAAGTCGTAGACGAGTGCCTTCGGGCGCTTGGTGTAGGGTATGCCCATCTCCATCTTTGAATACGGGCCCTTGGGGGATGTGATGGGCTCCTGGATCTCGCCGAGGAAGATGGTGCCGGCCACCATCACGTCCATGTTGATGATGCCGAGCACCTTCACGTGCTCCATGCGGGCCTCGCACCGGGCCACGGTGTTGCCGTTGACCTTGGCGGGGGCTACGGTGCCGGATGCCTTTGTGATGCCGGAGACGCGGGCGTAGGCGTTGCTGGTGGCCCAGGGGGAGCCGCCCTGGTTGGAATAAGGCTTGTTGCCCTTGATATGCCGGGTGGGAGCGATCTCGTAGAGGGTCTTTGTCTTCCCTCCGAGTAGCTTCGACTCGGTGATCTCGCGGGTGACCCATTGCGAGAAGTCGCCGTACTTGATGGGCTCGAGGCGCAGTGCGGCCGAGCCGGCGCCGCCGGCGAGCAGCATCGCCGCGCACAAAAGATGCTTGACAATCCGTTTCATGCTGCAAAATTAACTTATCTTTCCGACATAAAAAAATATGCGCCCCGCGCAAGCGTGAAGAGTCAGAAGGGAGTGGGTAAGAAACGGCGAGCCCTTTGCGGCTCGGTGTGGGCGCATACCACGCCGGAGTCTCGCAAAGGGCCCGTGGAGTTTTTCTCAGTCAGAGGCTGGTCAGAGCTTCGCCACGCGGCCCATCAGGAGGATGGAGCCGGTGGATGTCTCGCGGATCATGAACCGGAACGGGCGGTTGAAGGTGATCTCCACCGGTTCCACTTCGTTGGGGTTGTATCCAAACAGTTCTCCAGCCGTACCGGCTG
>USHH01000278.1 GCA_900554345.1 uncultured Bacteroidales bacterium
GTCCGGAATGGCACACCTCGCAGGGGCGCATCGACCTGCTGCTGAGGATGCGCAACTACATCTACGTGATCGAGCTGAAGCGCGACGGCACCCCGGAGGAGGCTCTGGAGCAGATCAGGGAGAAGGACTACACGCGCCAGTTCCAGGGCGATCCGCGCCCGGTGGTGGAATTAGGCATCACCTTCAGCACCAGGACCCGCAACATCACCGCCTGGAAAGTGGCCGAATGAGAGTGGATTCCGCAGAATCAATTATCTTTGTAAATCCCAACCCGATATGATATGTCGCCCTTAAGTCGCAGGATAATGCCTTTTGTATGTCTGGCAGCCGCAATTATATGCATGCTGCTGCCGTCGGCTTGCTCGCGCTCGTCGCGGCAGCCGGAGCTCCGAAGGCTCGACAGGGAGGCCAACGACGCCATGGCCCGTTTTGTCGACAGGTCCACCGATTCCCTGGCCACGCTGCTTCTTGACAGAGCGACCCGCGCCGGCGACAGGACATATCAGGGGAAGGCCCATTTCTATCTCTCCAAGTTCTATTGGGATCTTGATTCCGTCACTGTGGCCCGTAAGCTCTCGCATCTCGACCAGGCAGAGGCGATAGCCCGCGAGACAGGCAACGACACTCTCCTCGCGTGGGTCTACAACCAGCGCGGTGTCTGGGAATTGTCGCAGAATCTCGCTCCCGTCACGGCTCGATACTGGTTTAATAAAAGCATCGAGACAGCCACTCCGCTCGGAGAGAGATGGATCAGCATTCCCGCCGAGAACAATATGTCGGAGTCATGCCGTGTCTCCGGCGACACCCTTGGCATTCAATACGACCGCGAGCTCTTCGATTATGCCGTCAGGAGCCGCCAGCCGGAGCTGATGTGGGCCAGCGGCCTTCACTGCGCCGTCTATTATGCCATGACGGCATCCGATACCATAGTGCTGAATCCTTATCTCGATGCTGTTGATGCCCTTCCGGATTATTCGCAGGGAATCAGACAATTCGTCTACGCCATATATTGCTTTAACAGAGGTGAATACGGGAAGGCCGCCGAGTTGATGGAGGAGGCCGGCCCGACACGCTACCGCGACTTCCGGGTCTTCTACGCCGAGATCCTCAACCGACTCGGACGGTTTGATGAATCCGACAGTTGGCTTGCCGCCAACGACACTGCCCCGGGGGTGATTTTCTCCGACAGTGAGGTCAGGGCCGTGAAGGCGAGGGCCCTCAATGCCGCAGCCACCGCCCGGTGGAGCGACGCCTACCGCTGGCAGAAGGCATATGAGCGGATGAGAGACTCCATCGACGCCTCCAACTCGCGAGACCTCTCCCGCCGATACAATGTGGAATATGAGGTAAATATCAAGGACCGGCGGATTGCGGCGCAGACCCGCGACCTCAAGGAACTCCGCCTCACTATCGCATGGTCGCTCGCTCTGGTGCTCGTCATCATTGCCTCCCTGTGCATATATATCTGGAAGCGCCGCGGTTTCTACCGCGACATCGTGCGCCAGAACCTCGATTTCGTAGCCCGACAGAAGGACTATGAGCAGCGCCTCGCCGCCTTCGAGACAAACGCCGACACTACACGGTCTCATGATTCGGAAGTGTCATCTTCGGGAGTCAATGATTCAAAGCTCGACGGGATTTTCAATCAAATCAGGACTCTCGCCGAGGAGAGGCAGGTGTGGCGCGACGTCAACATCACCCGCGACTCCTTCGCCGATATGGTGGGATGCAACCGCACTTATTTCACCGAGGCCATAAAGTCGCACACCGGCATGAGCTATACCCAGTATATGAACTCATGCCGTATCCGGGAAGCCGTCAGGGTGCTCTCCGACCCAGCCGACGGCACTCCCCTCAAGGACCTCTCGGCCTCACTCGGATTCCTGACCCTGGCAAGCTTCTATGCCGGCTTCAAGAAGGAGACGGGCATGTCGCCGGCCGCCTTCCGAAAGACCGCCCGCGACCTCGCCGGAGGCGCCCATGCTTCCGATCCGGAGGCTTGAGCCATTGCATGCGGATTTTATTCATATTTATGAATAATGCTGATAACTAATGCTATAGATATATTGAAACTTCAAGAATAAGCAATTTGTCAATCCTATAAATCCATTTCCTTGACGCTCTGGAATACTATTAGTTACTTTGCGGAAATTTCAATTTTAACCTATTGATCATGATTGGAAAATTACTTCTGTCCATGATGCTCTCGGCAGGTCTGGCCTCAGCCATCGCCGCCACAC
>USHH01000279.1 GCA_900554345.1 uncultured Bacteroidales bacterium
CTCACTCTCAAAATCAATCACAGAAATGAAATATCTGAAACACATATCAAAATGGCTGGTGGCGGCATCAGTGCTGATGTCGGCTCCAGTGTTCACGTCGTGTGACGACGATGATGACCCGCTGCCTCCCGTCCCGACGGAATTCACTCTCGACCTCAACTCGCTCAACATCGCGTGGAACGAGACCGAGGGCGTGGTGGAAGTGGGCGCCAACAGCGAGTGGCAGGCAGGCTCCGAGACCTCGCGGATTACAATCGACCCATCGCGCGGCGAGCCGGGCGACTACAGGATGTTCCTCAATTTCGAGCCCAACCCCTACCGTCTTCCCCGCACGGGCGAGCTGACCGTGACCTGCGGCGGCCAGACCGGCCGTATCACCGTGACCCAGGGCGGATGCGGCGACGACTCCAGGGTGGCCCCGTGTGAGGCCTCTCTCGAGATCCAGTCGCTCGACTATGAGACCGGAGAGGTCAAGTTATCCTCATTCGCAGCCGCCATCGAGGGCAACCTCGGCATGACGATGGAGGAATTCGGCAGTGGTGTCGACGACGAGGGCACCCTCGATTTCTTCATGGTGGGCAAGGACGGCCAATGGATTGAGGGTGGCACCGCCAGCACACGCTGCGGCGCATGGCTCGACGCCAACATGAGCGTGGCTCCGTGGAACGCCGACGGCTATCCCGCCAACGCAGCCTTCGTGGAGATCCACGGCGGCGAGGACCCGACGCTCGTGATCGGCCGCGCCCCGGGCGTGCCCGACGATGCGGAATACGCCATCAACTTCGGCCTCACCGTTCGCGACGACCACAGCAAATACTGCCTCTTCACCGTCAAGGTGAAGTTCACCGCCGTCGATCTTGTCGGTGAGTTGGTGGGCACCATCGACCTCGATGTCATCGCACCGCCATACGACAACTACACCGTCACGTATGTGCCTTTCGACGAAGCAGCCGTGCGCGGGCTTCTCGGATGCAGCTCAATGTCACTCGTCAAAGTAGTGGGCTACGACGCCAACGGAGAGTTCGTGCCCTACAGCGCCGACAACGGCTACTGGTTCAATCTCGACGGTTCGATAGGATCATGGGGCGAGGGAGCCGGCTGGTATCTTGAATACCACGGCGACAGCGATGAGGCCACCGACGTGGAGCGTACGTCCTGGAACTTCGGAAATTTCCCGGGAGTGACCCGTGCGCAAGGCCAGTCGCAGATCGGCTTCTGGTATAACGCCAAGGTCGTGATGTTTAACGTTAATGTCACAATCGAAGAAATGGTTTATTGAAGATGAGAGGCAAGACATTCAATCTGCTGACCATTCTATCCACACTGCTGGCTGCGGGCTTCATGCTCGCGGCCTGCAGCAGTGATAAGGGCGGCGAGACTCCCGACGAGATCGGCGGCTTCGAGCAGCTGCCGGAGTCGAAAGACCTTCCCTTCAGCTATGAAAGCGAGTCGCAGACGGTTGCCTTCACTGCAAAGGGCGCATGGCGTGCCGAGGTGGAGGGGAATGTCGACTGGGTCTATTTCTCTCCGGCCACAGGCAAAGCGGGCAAGAACAACCTGAAGGTGACGGTGGCGCGCAACACCTCCGACCAGGGGCGCCAGACCACCTTCAACCTGATCAGCGGCACCGAGAAGGTGGCCTTCACCGTGCGCCAGCCGGAGTTCGGGGGCACGCTCCCCGACATCACTCCCGGCGAGGGCCCCGTGATTGATCCGGCCACCATCCCCGACTACGACAGGTTCTTCCCCAACTCCGAGTGGGGAGCGACCATACTCCAGCGCTCCGCGAAGTTCTCCTTCGCGAGATATAAGTCGTCGGAACACTTCTTCGTGTTCTGGGCTCCCGAGTTCGGCGACGACCCCAATGCCAAGACCGTTCCCTCGAGCATGCGCGTCGATATCGACGACCTGCTTGAGAAGGCCGAGAGATTCTTCGACACCAACATCAACAAGCTCCACATGGCCACCCTCGGCCATGGCAAGTCGATGCTCGACCGCTACAAGATGCAGATTTACATCCTCTATCAGAAGGAATGGCTCGCCACCGGCTCGGGCTACGACAACATGATAGGGGCGCTGTGGGTGAATCCATCCACCTGCCAGCCCATAGGCTCCACGATAGCGCATGAGATAGGCCACTCCTTCCAGTATCAGACCTACGCCGACCGAGTGCAGGCCCAGGGAGTGAAAGACGACATGCAGAGCGGCTTCCGCTACGGCTTCACC
>USHH01000280.1 GCA_900554345.1 uncultured Bacteroidales bacterium
TGCCATGACGCTCTCGGCGGCCCCCCCCCCCCCCCCCCCCCCCGCCATACTTATCATCTTCGGCATGACCCGCTGGAGCGTGAAGACGCTCTGGCCCGAGCGCGTCTACTACGGCCTTGCGTCGCTGCTGCTCGCCGCCGTGTCTGTACTCGACATAGTGCTCTACTCCTACTGGGGGCAGCGCCTCGACTACACGCCGATCTTCTATTTCTCCACCTCCCCGTTGGCGGCGCTCGCCAGCGCCGGGTTCTTCCAGGCCCTCGGCGGCGTGACGGCCATTCTCCTTCTTGCCGCCGGCATCTTCTGGCTGCTGATGAAGACGGTCGGCGCCATCCGCATCCCACAGGCCCGGTCGTGGAAAAGCGTGGCATGGATGGTGCCGGTGACGGCACTCCTCTTCCTCCCCATCCGCGGCTCGCTCACGGTGCAGCCCGTCAACATCAGCAAGGCGTATTTCTGCGATCTGCAGCGCGTCAACCAGTCGGCCATCAATCCGGCCTTCAACCTCATGTACTCGCTCAAGCAGCAGGGCGACATCGACTCGCAGTGCCGCTTCATGGAGCCCGACAAGGCAGCAACGATGGTGGCCGCCCTCCACGCCCCCGTGCCCACCGACAGCGTAGCCGCTCCCTGGCTGAGGAAAGCTCCCCTTCCAGACGTCTACATAGTGATTCTCGAGAGCTTTTCCTCTGCCCTCTTCCCCTCGCTCGGTGGCGAGCCCGTGGCCACCGGCCTCGACTCCCTGGCCCGCGAAGGGATAATGTTTACCAACGCCTTCGCCTCCGGCTACCGCACCGACCGCGCAATTCCGGCCATCGTCAGCGGTTTCCCGGCTCAGCCCACCATCTCGGTGATGAAATACGTCGACAAAGCCGCCCATCTCCCCTCCATCCCCCAGCAGCTCTCCCCCCTCGGCTACCGCTCGACCTATTATTACGGCGGCGACGCCGACTTCACCAACATGAAGGCCTACCTCATCAACAGCGGCTTCTCGCGCATCGTCTGCGACAAGGACTTCCCGGTCTCCAGCCGCCTATCCAAATGGGGCGCCCCCGACCATCTCCTCTTCGAGAAGGCACTGGAGGAGCTCGCAAAAGACAAGGCCAAGGGGCCGCGCCTCACGGTGATACAGACCTCCAGCAGCCACGAGCCTTTCGACGTGCCGCGCAATGACCCGCGATTCGCCAACAATGCCAAGCTAAACGCCTTCGCATACGTCGACCACAGCGCCGCTGATTTCGTGAAGGGTCTCCGCGAGAAGGGGCTCTATGGCAACGCCCTCGTCATCTTCGTGGCCGACCATTACGGCGTCTACCCGGAGAATCCCGAAGGTCCCCTCGCCCGCCACCATATACCGATGATTGCCGTGGGAGGAGCCTTGCTCCGCCAGGGCGTCAGGGAGGAGGCCCCCGTCTCGCAGACCGACATCGCTGCCACGCTGACGGCCGCTCTCGGCGGCGACCCCTCCCCTTTCATCTTCAGCAAGGACTTCTTCAATCCGGGCTCGCCACACTTCGCCCTCTTCACGGCGCGCGACGCCTTCGGATATGTCGATGCCGCCGACACCGCCGTCTTCAACATCGACGCCTCGCGCGTCACGTTTTCTGGCGGTCCCGGCGCCAATGAAGCCGCCGAGAAGGCCAAGGCCTCCCTCCAGCACATCTACCACACAATCTCCCGACTCTAACCTCACACAACATTTTCTCATGATAGATTTCCTCAACTCCCTCGACACAGCGGTCTTCCTCTTCTTCAACGGCCTGCACTGCGATTTCCTCGACCGCTTCATGTTTGTCTTCTCAAGCAAGTTCGTCTGGGTGCCCCTCTACGCCGCCCTGCTCCTCGTGCTGGTGCGCACGTTCCGGCCGCGCGTGATGCTGGTGTATCTGATCGGGCTGGTGGTGGCCATCTGCATCGCCGACCAGACCTGCGCCACCCTCATACGCCCCTTCGTGGAGCGCCTGCGTCCCTCCAACCTCGCCAATCCCCTCTCCGAGTTAGTGCATGTGGTCAACGACTACCGCGGCGGACGCTACGGCTTCCCATCCTGCCACGCCGCCAACTCCTTCGCCATGGCCGTCTTCATGCTCTGCCTCATGCGGCGCCACTGGCTCGGGTGGGTGCTTCTGGTGTGGGCAATCGTCAACTCCTACTCACGCGTATATCTCGGAGTGCACTATCCGGGCGATTTGCTCGCCGGCTGTGTCATCGGTTTTATCGGAGCAT
>USHH01000281.1 GCA_900554345.1 uncultured Bacteroidales bacterium
GCACCGCAGGCTCCCGCCGCGACGCAGGGCGACACAGCGGAGGCCGCATCGCCGGCCGAGAAGCCCGCGCCCAAGCAGCGCGGACGCAGGAAGCAGACACAGAGCGAACCGACAGCCGAGCTGCCGATGCTCCCGCTCCAGCCCGAGGCCGAGGCCCCGGCCCTCCCGGCCGAGGCAGCAGCCCCTCAGCAGCCCGAAGCTCCCGAGGCCGAAGCAGCTCCCGCCGCCAACGACGGCCCCTCTTGCAGCCCCCAGAGCCCAGACAGCCCCCCGCCGCCAACGACGGCCTGCAGCCCAATGAGGAGCCGGCGGCTCAGGCAACCGGTATGCCGGAGGGCGCTCCCGAGGGTACCGCGCCGGAGGAGGAGAAGCCCAAGTTCAAGGTGTTCACTCCCCGCAACCAGAAGGGCTCGAGCGACGGCAGCTCGCTGACCTCGTTCTTCAACAAATCGAAGGGACGGACCTTCACCCCTCGCGGCCAGCACGACCAGCGCGACCAAAGAGACAACTACCAGCAGGAGCCGGCAACAGCCTTCGAGCAGCGCCAGCCGGCGCCTCCGGTCATTCCCATGGAGCCCGTGATGATACAGGAGCCGGGCGCCAACACCCAGCAGCCCATGGGCAAGCAGAACAAGCACCTCACCAAGAAGCAGCGCCAGCAGCAGCAGCGCGCCAAACGCGAGGCAGAGGCCGCCTACGACTTCACGGGAATCCTCACCACATATGGCGTGCTCGAGGTGATGCCCGAGGGATTCGGCTATCTCCGCTCGAGCGACTACAACTATCTCGGCAGCCCCGACGACATATACGTGACCCAGCAGACCATCAAGGAATACGGACTCAAGACAGGCGACGTGGTGGAGGCCTCGATCAGGCCGCCGCAGCAGGGAGAAAAATACTATCCCCTCTGCAAGGTGATCTCCATCAACGGCCTGGCGCCGGAGGTGGTGAGAGACCGCGTGCCTTTCGAACACCTCGTGCCCCTATTCCCCGACGAGAAGTTCAACCTCACGAAGGGCAAGACCTGCAACATCTCCACGAGGGTGGTCGACATGTTCGCCCCCATCGGCAAGGGACAGCGCGCGCTGATCGTGGCCCCGCCGAAGACCGGTAAGACAATCCTGCTTAAAGACATCGCCAACGCCATATCGGAAAACCATCCCGACACCTACATCATCATGCTGCTCATCGACGAGCGCCCCGAGGAGGTGACCGACATGGCGCGCAGCGTCAACGCCGAGGTTATAGCCTCCACTTTCGACGAGCCCGCCGAGCGCCACGTGAAGATCGCAGGCATCGTGCTCGAGAAGGCCAAGCGTCTTGTGGAGTGCGGCCACGACGTCGTGATCATGCTCGACTCGATCACCCGTCTGGCCAGGGCCTTCAACACCGTGTCGCCCGCTTCAGGCAAGATCCTCTCGGGCGGCGTCGACGCCAACGCCCTCCAGCGCCCGAAGCGATTCTTCGGCGCGGCACGCAACATTGAGAACGGAGGCTCGCTCACCATCATCGCCACGGCCCTCACCGAAACATCGTCGAAGATGGACGAGGTGATCTTCGAGGAGTTCAAAGGCACCGGCAACATGGAGCTACAGCTCGACCGCAAACTCAGCAACAAGCGAATATTCCCGGCAGTGGACATCATCGCCTCTTCGACACGACGCGACGACCTGCTGCTCTCCGAGGAGACGCTCAACAGGATGTGGATCCTGCGCAACTATCTCGGCGACATGAATTCGCTGGAAGCAATGGAATTCATCAAGAAGCGCATGGAGATGACGCGCAACAACGAGGAGCTCCTCGTGACTATGGACAAATAAAGGAATACTACGGATATGAAAGGAGCCGACAAGACCAACGCGGCGAGGATACTCGACAGAATGGGCATAGCCTACGAAATGGTGACCTACGATGTAGACCCCGACAACCTTGCCGCCGACCATGTGGCGGAGTCGCTCGGGGAGCCGATAGAGAGGGTCTACAAGACCCTCGCCCTCCACGGCGACCGCACGGGCGTGATCGTATGCGTGGTGGCCGGCGACCGTGAGGTAGACCTCAAGAAGGCCGCCAAGGCATCGGGCAACAAGAAGGTGGAGATGCTGACGATGAAGGACCTTCTCGCCACCACCGGTTACATCCGAGGAGGATGCTCCCCCATCGGCATGAAGCGCCACTACCCCACCTACCTCAGCGCCGAGGCCCTCGGCTTCGACTTCATCTACGTG
>USHH01000282.1 GCA_900554345.1 uncultured Bacteroidales bacterium
GCTTCGACGAGGCGCGGCGGCCGGAGAGGCCCGCCGCCATGGCGAGAGGACTGACGCCGAGGAAGTAGCCGAGGCCGAGGCCTCCGAAGCAGGCGTGGGTGATGCCGCCGGAGATGAACACCATCCGGCGGCTCACGATGTAGCAGCCGATGAGGGCGGCGCCCACCGAGATCAGGATCACTCCTATGAGTGCGTTGCGGAAGAAGGGATAGCTCAGTATTTCCAATTCATTCAGTGTTTTAGTTGGTTGTCGGAGACGGCTGCCTCGCCGGCGGCCTCCGTGATGATGAGCATGAGCTCGTCGTGGAGCTCCTCCGGAAGGGCGATGCCGCGCTGGAGCAGGCTCTGCGCCCATCCGGCGGCATCGGAGGGGAGCAGCGTGAGCATCACCTCGCGAAACTCTTCGATTTCCCCGGACTCGTAAGCCTGCGGGTCGCGCCCGGCGTAGACGTCGAGTTCCTCGTCGTCGTAATACACCGGCGGCTCCGAGGCGGCCACGGCCTTCTTCTCGCATACGAGGTGCATGCCGCAGCAGCCGTCGCCGTGCGGCGAGGCTTCGGCAGGAGCCTGTTGCTCTGCGACGTCAGATGCCGGAGCCTCTCCCTCCTGCGGGTTGGCCGAAGCGGAGCCCGCGCCTTTGGCGGCGTCGCGCTTACGGTAGTAAAACACATCGACGGCATAAAGGATTATGCCGACCACGATAATAAACAACAATATGACTAATGCTCCCTGCATATCTATCTCTGATTTTTAATATGTTGCTCTTTACCTTTGGCTCTCGCGGATTGTAGGGACGTGCCTTTGGCACGTTTCCCCCCCCCCCTGTCTTCGCCGACAGGAATTCCTCGGACTCGCCGGCCATAGAAACATGCCGGAGGCATGTCCCTACGTTCGGCCCAAGTCATTGCCTTCACGACTCTTCACTCTTTCCAGGTTTTCCCAGAATCCGGGGTATGATTTCGCGACTGCCTCCGGGCAGTCGACCCTCAACCCGCCGGCGGCCTCGGCGCCCATGGCGAAAGCCATCACCATCCGGTGGTCGTTGAAGGTGCGTATCAGCGGATTCTCCTCATGCGGTCCGCGCCGTGAGTCGCACGCGATATAGTCGCCGTCACACTCCACCGTGAATCCGAGCTGGCGCAGTCCGAGCGCCAGCGCCTCCAGGCGGTCGCACTCCTTGTGGCGCAGATGACCGACGCCGCGCATCGTGAAGGGGATGCCGCGCAGGGCGAGTGTCACGGCCAGGGGAGGCACGATGTCGGGCACGTTCCTCATGTCGCGGTCGGCGCTGCCCTCCCGCAGTGCCTCGTCGAGGATGACGTGGAAGGCGGCATCCGGCTGGAGGCTGCCTTGCGGGTCGGGTGTTGGAAGCAGGAATTGCTTCATGCCGAGCGCCCTGGCCTCTAAGAAGAAGGCTGCGGCGCTCATGTCGGGCTCCACGTGATATGTCGCTGGCATATCGTATTGTCGCGGCATTACTGCAATCCTGTCAAGGAGCGTCTCCACCGGGATGCCGAAGCTCCTCATCATGTTGCCCGTCATCCGGATGTATCCCTCCGACACAGGGATGGATGTTAGGCGCAGCTTGAGGCCGCGTGTCCATGTCGGGGCGGCGATCATGAGGGCGGAGACGAACTGCGAGCTCTGCGAGGCGTCGATGGCGAGCTCACCCCCTTCGAGACGCCGTCCGCGTATGGTCAGTGGTGCGAAGCCCGGCTCGCTGGAGTAGGTGATGTCGGCGCCGGCCTCGCGCAGGGTCTCGACGAGCGGCGCCATGGGCCTCTCGCAGAGGCGCGGCACTCCCGTGAGGGTCACGTGGGCGCCGGGAATCGAGGCGGCAGCTGCCGTGAGGAGCCTCAGCGCCGTGCCGTTGAGCCGGAGGTCGGCGGTGAGGTGTCCATCGGTGACGCTCCGCTTTATGATGTCGATGGCGGCGGTCATGATCTCCACGTCCTCGCAGTCGGGCTCCGGCTCGATTTTGCAGTCGGAGCCGGAGAGGAGCTTCACCACGTATGCGCGCTGGGCGATGCTCTTCGATGCCGGCAGGGTGATGATGGGAAGTCGGTCAGTCATTCTGGAATGTAGCTGATTTATAGTTGATACGGCCAGTAGGGACATGCCTTCGGCATGTTTCCTTACCGGCACGGACATTTGTCTTTGGCCGGGAAGAAGAGGCAGGCGTCGCCGTAGGAAAGGGAACGGGAGCCGTCGACACCCT
>USHH01000283.1 GCA_900554345.1 uncultured Bacteroidales bacterium
TGACGTCGTAAATGGACCAGACGCTGCCCCCCGCCCCCACGGCTGTGGCCGTGGCCTCACCATCCGGCGAGGGTGCAGTGGCAACGGTGAGGGTGTCGGGCCCTGACGCCATCTCCATCGTGGGCGGCGCCTGGCGCGGCCGCAGCCTCGCCGAAATCAGGCCCCGCACGGCCACCCTCGGCTGCTACATAGCTGTCGACGGCGAGGAGCTCGACCAGTGTGTCGCGACAGTCTTCAGGGCCCCGGCCTCCTTTACCGGCGAGGACTCCGTGGAGCTCTCCCTCCACGGCTCGCGCTGGATACAGCAGGCGGTCGTGGCCGACCTCATCTCACGCGGATGTGTCATGGCCGGAAGGGGAGAGTTCTCGCGCCGCGCTTTCCTCAACGGCAAGATCGACCTCGCGCAGGCCGAGGGCATAGCCGACCTCATAGCCGCCTCCTCGCGTGCCGCCCACCGACTCGCCTTTTCACAGACAAAAGGCTCATTCTCCCGACGCCTCGACGCCCTGCGCGCCGACCTCATAGAGCTGGCCTCCCTCCTTGAGCTGGAACTCGACTTCTCGGAAGAAGACGTGGAGTTTGCCGACCGCCCGCGGCTTCTCGACATCGCCCGCCGCACGCTGGAGCTCGTCGACCGCCTCGCCGCCTCCTACGCCGCGGGACACGCCATCGCCGACGGCGTGGGCGTCGTGATCGCCGGCGCTCCGAACGCCGGGAAATCCACCCTCCTCAACCTCCTTCTTGACGACGACAGGGCAATCGTCTCCGACATCCCCGGCACCACGCGCGACGTAATAGAGGCCACGCGCGAGATCAACGGAGTGCTGTATCGGTTTATCGACACTGCCGGCCTGCGCCACACCGACGATCCTGTGGAGCGCCTCGGCATCGACCGCACGCGCGACCGTGCCGCACGCGCATCCGCCGTGGTCTGGCTCCTCGACGCAGCGGCGCCGCTCGACCCTCAGCTGAAAGAGCGCGACGCCCTCGCCGCGGGCATCCCCGAAGTGCCCGTCATCACCGTCGCCAACAAAGCCGACCTCCTTCCTGCCCGACAGACCACTGCCGCCGATGCGACCGCCGTTCCCGGCGCACGTATCGGGACAGCCCCCGTCCCGAGCCTTGATGCCGGCATAGCAGCCCCCGGCGCAGGCATCGGCGTAGCCTCCGTCCACGGCTCCGTGCGCGGAGCCGTGTGCGAAATATCGGCCAAGACAGGCGAGGGTATCGACAGCCTGATAGCAGAGATCGGGAAGACCGTAGGCGGAGGTCTTGACTGGCAGACAGATCTCATGGTGACCAACGGGCGTCATTACGAGAGTCTGTTGAAGATAGGGGAGGCATTGCGTCAGACCATCGCCGGCCTGGAGACCGGCCTTAGCGCCGACCTGATAGCCGAAGACCTGCGCATCGCCATCCACCATTTGGGCACCATCACCGGCGCCGTCACCACCGACACCCTCCTCTCCACCATATTCTCCCGCTTCTGCATCGGCAAATGACATAATTGTCAGAATCCGTCACAATCCATCACAATCCGTTAGTACAGCGTGCTTTACAGCACGCTTTTTTAATGTCCTTACTGACGGATTCTAACGGATTCTGGCCCCTTTTTCGCCCATTTTTGTATCCCGGTTGTATCTCGCTCGCAGCCGCGATAAAATCGTCCGAAAGGTGGTGGACAATCTTTACGCCATTTTACGCCACTTTACGGGATTTTACATATTTCGGGCGAAATAAGGCGAATTAACAATGAGCAGTAACATTGATCTAAAAAAGATTTGTGCGTTCTGTGGCAAGGAATTCATAGCCCACAAAACCACGACTACATGTTGCTCTCACCGATGTTCAAGTCTTCTCTATAAACAGAGAAAACGAGAAGCTAAAGTGAGACAACATGACGCGGTCACCGAAAAGGTCATCGCAGAGAAACCTATTGAGAAAATTAAGGACAAACCCTTTATCTCAATCACCGAGGCAGCACTCTATATGGGAGTGAGTCGTCCGACTATCTATCTGTATTTACGCAACGGGGAAATCTCAGCAAAGCGGATGGGGTCAAAATATCTGATAGCCCGAGAGGACATCGAAAACTTGTTCAATCATCCTGACAAGTTCGAGCCTGTCAGAAATGAGAGAAAAGCAATAACCGAGTGGAAAATCCAGAGCGGACTGACCCCGTGCGCCAGTCTTGATTGCCCCCTTGGT
>USHH01000284.1 GCA_900554345.1 uncultured Bacteroidales bacterium
GGCGGACATCGGGGGTGGGGGGAGAGGCGGCCGGACCCGCCGATGCCGTTCATCATCTTCGTGCCGAGCACGTGGGTCGAGTTGACATTACCGTAGATGTCGGCCTCGAGGGCGGTGTTCATGGCGATGAGGCCAAGACGGCGCACCACCTCCGGGTGGTTGCTGATCTCGCCCGGACGCATCAGGATCTTGTCGCGGAAGAAGTCGATGTTGTCCATGAAGTGGAGCATGGCCTCGTCGCTGAAGGTGAGCGCGCAGGTGGAGGCGAACTTACAGTGTCCCTCCTCCATGAGGTGCATCACGGCGTCCTGGATCACCTCCGTGTACATCTCGAACTGCGGGATCTCGGGATTCTCGCCCAGGCCGTAGAGCACGGCGTTGGCCACATTGCCCACACCCGACTGGATGGGGAGGAACTCCTTCGGCATCTTGCCCGTGCGGAGCTGCTCGCCGAGGAAGTGGCTGATGTTGTCGCCGATGCGCTGCGAGATCTCATCGGGAGCCGTGAAGGGCTTGATGCTCTCGGAAGCGTTGGAGGGAACGACGCCGATGATCTTTGCAGGGTCGATCTTCAGCACTGTCGAGCCGATGCGGTCGGAGGGCTTGTAGATGGGAATCTCGCGGCGGTGAGGAGGATCGAGGGGCACGTAGTTGTCGTGGAAGCCACGGAACGACGTGTGGTAGTAGGAGGAATACTCGATGATCACTTTCTTTGCAATCTGTGCGAGTGTCGGGGCCATGCCGAGGCCGGCGCCGAGGATTACCTCGCCTGAGGGGCTCATCTCCGTAGCCTCGATCACGGCGACGTCGATGTCGCCGTAGAAGCCGTAGCGGAGGTCCTGGCTCACATGGCTGAGATGGGTATCGAAATAATGCATGCCTCCCTTGTTGGAGAGCTTCCTCGAGTCGGGGTGGCTCTGATAGGGGGTACGGATGCCGATTGCGTCTGCACGTGCGAGCTCGCCGTCGACATGGTCGTTGGTCGATGCGCCCGTGAACAGGTTGATCTTAAACGGCTCGCCTTTTTCATGGAGCTCCTTGGCACGCTTGGCCAGAGCTACAGTTACAACTTTAGGTGTTCCGGAGGCTGTGAACCCCGAGAATCCCACATTGTCTCCATTTTTGATATAACTTGCAGCTTCTTCGGCTGTAATAAAAGGGATACTCATTTGTAACGTTTAGATTTTAATGGTAATTTTGCACAAAATTAATCATATTATCCGACATACTTAGCAAATGAGGCCATTTTTTTTGCCGAAAAACGATAAAAATTGCACTGAATTAAAAAAAGTGCGCATTGAGACCTATGGTTGCCAGATGAATGTGGCCGATTCGGAGGTGGTCGCCTCCATTCTCGGCATGGCCGGCTACGAGCCTGCCGACTCCGACACCGAGGCCGCGGCCGTAGTGATCAACACCTGCTCCATACGCGACAACGCCGAGCAGAAGATCATCTCGCGCCTCGCCTACTGGAACGCCCTGCGCCGGCGTCTCGCCCGGGGCATCATCATCGCCGTGATCGGATGCATGGCCGAGCGCCTCAAGGAGGAGCTCATCGAGCGCCACGGCGTCGACATCGTGGCCGGGCCCGACGCCTACCTCGACCTCCCCTCCCTCTTCGCCAGCGCCGAGGCCGGGCAGAAGGCCATCAATGTGGAGCTCTCCACCACCGAGACCTACCGCGACATCACTCCCCGCCGCCTCGCCAAGGGCTCCGTGGGAGGCTTCATATCCATAATGCGCGGATGCAACAATTTCTGCTCATACTGCATAGTGCCCTACACACGCGGCCGCGAGCGAAGCCGCGAGCCGCAGAGCATCCTGCGCGAGCTCGCCGACCTCCGCGAGCGCGGATTCAGGGAGGTGACACTCCTCGGGCAGAACGTGAACTCCTACCGCCACACGGCCGCCGACGGCACCGTCACCGACTTCCCCTCGCTGCTCGCCCTCGTGGCCGAGGCCGCTCCCGACATGCGCGTGAGATACACCACATCCCACCCCAAGGACCTCGGCGATGACACACTCGCCGTGATGGCCTCCCACCCCAACATCGCGCGCCACGTGCATCTCCCCGTGCAGAGCGGCAGCAACAGCGTGCTGAAGGCCATGAATCCGCCCAGTGTCATCTCACCCTTCAGAACCTGACTGATACCCACATAGGTGGTCAGCATGCTGAAACCGGTGGAAATGA
>USHH01000285.1 GCA_900554345.1 uncultured Bacteroidales bacterium
TGTGAATCTGACCTATGGAACAGAGTTACCTGAAAAAATGTCATGTACTGTAGCCATAGGCATGTCCCTACATTTTTCTAACAATCATGGAGGGGGAAGGGTTCTATGGGAATCCAGAAGGCCTCAGGTGAGGAACGCCTGCATGGTGGCGTCGTCGAGCACGTGGAAGATGCGCTTGCCGCCGGGGGTGAAGGAGGGGTCGGGCAAGGCGAAGAGGTCAGCCACGAGATGCTCCATCTCATCGGCGGAGAGGCGCCGGCCGCGCTTCACGGCCATACTCCGCGCCATTCCGAGGGCCACGCGCTGCATCAGCGTCTTCGCCACCTCACCGGCCGACGCCGGGGCTATCGACCGGTCGGAGACGGAGTCGAGAATCCTTCCCACGACCTCACCCGCACTCACGTTGCGGAGCACGGAAGGGACGGATAGGATCTGCCACTGGTCCTCCTCCAGATACTCGAGGCGGAAGCCGAGCTTGTCGAGCTGCGACTCGGCCTCGGAGAGGGCCAGGCGCTGCGGCTCATCGAGGCGTACCGTCTCCGGAAACATCACCCCCTGCGCGGGATAGCCGGCGCCGCGCATACGCTCAAGATACCCCTCGTAGAGCACCTTGACATGGGCGCGGTGCTGGTCGATGACCACAAGGCCGGAGCGCATGGAGGTGACGATATACCTCAGGGCATGCTGCACACAGAGCGGAGCGGAGGAAGCCGCCGTCTCCTCCATGTCGGGGAGCACTCCCCATCTGTCGGCGTCGCCCCGCGACTCGGCATGCGAGAGGGTGTCGCGCATGAACCGCTCGTAAAGGCTCTCCCAGTTCTTCGGGTCCTGCGCATGCTGCGGCGCGCCACGGAGCGGCGTGCAAGACCCACCGGCCGGTTTCGCTCCGGAGCCGGAAGCGGCAGGCGCCCTACAGGAGGATTCCCTGGGGAAAGATGTCCCCGAAGATACGTCGGCGAAGGGAGAGGCCGACGGGGGCTGCTGCTGCATCGCTTCAAATGGATTGTAGCCGGCCGGAATGTCGAGCTGCGGCGCCTCGGGCGTCTCTCCCTTGCGCAAAGGGTCGAGCGGCAGCACGTCGGAATTGAAGTCGATCGACGGCACGGCACCATACTTGCCGAGGGCGGCCTTCACCGCCGCCGAGAGGATAGGCCATATCTCCGACTCATACTCGAACTTTATCTCGCTCTTGGTGGGGCTTATGTTGACGTCGATGCTCTTCGGATCGACCTCGAAGCGCAGGAAGAAGCAGGGCTGCGTGTCGGCGGCTATCAGATGCTCGTAGCAGCTCATCACGGCCTTGCGGAAATAGGGGTGCTGCATGTTGCGCCCGTTGACGATGAGATACTGCAGGGCGTTGCGTCGCCGCGCGAACTCAGGCCGCGAGATGAACCCCGAGACCTTCACGAGCGAGGTGTCGACCTCCACGGGAATGAGCTGGGGGTTTAGGGTGTTTTTCCAGAGGTCGGTGATGCGCTGGCGGAACGAGGCGGAGCGCAGGTCGATGAGACGTCCGGTGCCGGTGTCGAGCAGCATGCGGAGGTTGTTGTTGACCAGAGCGAGGCGCTCGAACTCGTGGATGATGTTGGTGAGCTCCGTGCTGTCGCTCTTGAGGAACTTCCGGCGCGCCGGCACGTTGAAGAAGAGGTTTCTCACCATGATGTTGGTGCCGGCGTCACACGTACACGGCTCCTGGCTCTCGACCTTCGTGCCTGCTATCAGCAGGCGTGTGCCGAGCTGGCTTGAGGCTACGCGCGTCTTGAGCTCAACCTGCGAGATGGCGCAGATCGAGGGGAGAGCCTCGCCGCGGAAGCCCATGGTGTGGAGCGTGAAGAGGTCGGAGGCCTGCGTGATCTTGGAGGTGGCATGGCGCTCGAAAGCCATGCGCGCGTCGGTCTCGGTCATTCCTTTGCCATTGTCCACCACCTGTATCAGCGTGCGCCCGGCATCCTTGATATAGATGCGGATATCGGTGGCCCCGGCGTCGACGGCATTCTCCACGAGCTCCTTGATGACGGAGGCGGGGCGCTGTATCACCTCCCCGGCGGCGATCTGGTTGGCCACGGAGTCGGGCAGCAGTCGGATCACGTCACTCATCGGCGCCCTCCTTCTCGGTTTCTCCGGCAGACTCCTCCGGCTCAGCGGCGGATTCTTCCACGACTACCTCCTCGACGCCCT
>USHH01000286.1 GCA_900554345.1 uncultured Bacteroidales bacterium
TGTCTTCATACACACCGACGGGGAGGACCCGCCGGCGACTGCCGACGGCTACGCCGTGCCGCTGCTCCCCGTGGAGGCGAGCGCCGGCACCATGTCGCAGATCTCGCAGGGGGTGATGCCCTACGAGTGCGAGACGATAATGTCGCCGGTGAGGGGCGTCGACATGGCCATCAAGGTGTGTGGCGACAGCATGGAGCCCACCTTCAGCAACGGCGACACATTACTTATAAGGAAAATCAACGACAAGGCCTTCATCCCGTGGGGCCATCCGGTGGTGATCGACACGGAGAACGGGGTGCTGGTGAAGGCGCTCTACCCCGGCGACACTGCCGGGGAGGTGCAGGCGCGGAGCCACAACCCGGCCTATCCGCCGCTCGACATCCCGAAATCGACGGTCTACGGCCTATACAAGATCATCGGGAGGATTTCCCTTTACCAGTCGTACTGACCCTGGCATGGTCGGCCGAGGGGAGCTCGATGCGGAATACGGTGCCCTTTCCGAGCTCCGACTCCTTGACGAAGATGCGGCCGCCGTGATAGTCTTCGATGATGCGCTTCACGAGAGTGAGGCCGAGGCCCCATCCGCGCTTCTTGGTGGTGAAGCCGGGTGAGAACACATTCTTGAAATTCTTCCGGGCGATTCCCTTTCCGGTGTCGGCCACCTCTATCCACACGCGGTCGCGGTCGGAGCCGGTGGAGATGGTGATCCGCCCCTCGCCGTCCATGGCGTCGACGGCGTTTTTCGAGAGATTCTCCATCACCCACTCGAAGAGGGGCGTGGAGAGCATCACGCCATGGTCGTCGGGCGACAGCCGCATCACGATGTCGACCTTGCCGGAGACGCGGCCGCGCATGTAGTCGAGGCTGCGCTCCACCGTCTCATTGACATATTCGAGCTGCATCTCGGGTCGCGAGCCGATCTTAGAGAATCGGTCGGCGATCACCGAGAGGCGGCGCACGTCCTTGTCGATCTCGGCGGTGACCATGGGGTCGGTGCCCGAAGCCTCGAGATACTGGCTCCAGGCCATGAGCGAGGAGATGGGAGTGCCGAGCTGGTGGGCCGTCTCCTTGGAGAGGCCGGCCCAGACGCGGTTCTGCTCAGCCTTCTTCGAATAGATCACCGCGAAATATATCACCAGCGCGATGATGAGCATCACCACGAGCTGCACGTAGGGATAGAGGCTCAGGCGGCGCAGCAGTATGGAATCCTCGTAATAGATATACTGATAGGTATCGGCGTAGATCTCCACCTCGATGAAGTGGTGGTTGCCCTCGCGCGCGAGTTTCCGGAGAGGCACGCCTCCGGCGGCCTTCTCGAGGCGCGAGGCGAGCCAGCGCTGGTTGCGCTCCGAGAGGTCGGCGAAGGCCTCGCCGGCCCCCGCCTTGTCGGGGAGGGAGAAATTGCGGTATTCGAGGATATTGTGGTCGGCGTCGGCCACAAGCACAGGTATGGAGTTGTTCTGGGATATGATGGCGAGGAGGAAATCGAAATCGGAGTCGACGTCAGACTTGGCGAGGCGCTCGGTGGCCTTCGCCCAGATGTCCATGCGCTCGCGCTCCTGCTGGGCGAGCTCCTTCACTATGGAATTGGAGATTAGGAGGAAGACCACGATGGCCGCCATAGAGAGGGCGAGGAAGACGTATTTCGCCGTCTGGCGGCGCTCGTAGAGTCCGGAGTATATCCTGCTCATGGCTTACGGGAAAGGAGGGAGGCGCAGAGGGCGCCCCCCGATTGGTAATCGCGGAGAATGAAGCGGGCCACGGAGTCGGAGGTATTGGGGCCGATCACGATGTCGGCGGTCTCCCTCACCTCGGGCACGGCATTGCCGACGGCCACGGCCACATCGGCCGCGCGCAGCAGCGGGAGGTCGTTGACGTTGTCGCCGAAAGCCACCACGCGCCGGGCGCCGCAGGCGTCGCGCAGGCGACGGGCCGCATCGGCCTTGGTGGCATTGCGGGCGAAGACCTCCATCACGGCCGTGTCGGGGCCGAAGATGTCGTGGTAGTAGAGGGGCGTGCAGTCGTCGCGGCCGCGGATGTCGCGCCACACGGCGGCGCCCTTCGCGTCGGGCTGCATCGAATAGAGCAGAGCCACGTCGTGGAGCGGCCCGGGAAGCTCCGAGAAGCCCGAGGGGGGCACGAGGAAACGCTTGTAGCGGCTGCCGGAGCGCTCCTC
>USHH01000287.1 GCA_900554345.1 uncultured Bacteroidales bacterium
CCCCCCCTGCCATATCGCCGGCTATTCCCGGCAGGGAAAGCAGCGCGCCACGCGCATGGCGCTGGAGGCCCTCGAGCGCCATTTCGGCATCGAGATCGACAAGTCGGGTCTCGAGCCCGACTACAAGGCCCCGTCCACTGTCTCCGCAGAGGCCATAGCGGCCTCCTACCATCCGGAGGAGCAGACGCGCTACCTGCGCGGCTGCCCGCAGCAGTTCGACCGCCTGCGCGCCGCCTACGAGCTTCGCGAGGAGCCCAAATTCTAAAGTTCAGGCGGGATGGCAGGAAAATATTACGTAGTGTGGGAGGGGAGAGTGCCCGGAGTCTACGACAACTGGGATGACGCCCGCGAGCAGGTGGAGAATTACGACGGAGCCCGTTTCAAGGGGTTTGGTTCGGCGGCCGATGCTGCCGAAGCCTACCGCAGGGGAAGCCCTGAGGCCGACACCGCGTCGCTCAGCCGCCTCGTCACCTCCGGAAGACCCGCGCCCAGGGCCGGCCGGGCCGACTATTCCGCGTTTCCCGAAATCGACCTCACGGCCTGGGCCGTCGACGCCTCCTGCCAGGGTAATCCCGGCATCATGGAATACCAGGGTGTGGAGGTGGCCACAGGGCGCGTGATATTCCGCATAGGCCCTTTCAGAGACGCCACCAACAACATCGGGGAATTTCTCGCCATCGTCCACGCCATGGCCCTCATGGCCCGCGAGGGCGACTACCGCAACATCTATTCCGACTCCGTCTCCGGAATGGCCTGGGTGAGGCGCAGGATGGTGAAGACGACCCTCGCTCCGACAGAGCACAACAGAAAGGTGTTTGAGCTGATGGCCCGCGCCCTCGCATGGCTGCGCACCCACACTTTCCCCTGCCGCGTGATGAAATGGCAGACGGAGCTGTGGGGAGAGATTCCCGCAGACTTCGGACGCAAATGACAAAGGAGGAGATACGCACCATCCTGAGAGCCTCGGGAGCCGCTGCCGTGGGCTTCGCGGCTGCCGCACCTCTCAGCGGCGACGAGGAGGCCCGTTTCGACCGGTGGATCGCCCGCGGCGCCCACGCCGGCATGGGCTATATGGAGAGGCACGCCACGCTTCGCCGCAGCCTCGACAACGTGTTGCACGGCACGCGGACCGTAATCGCGATGGCCTTCAGCTTCGTGCCGCCGCAGGAGCGCCCGCAGACGCTTCCTGCAATCGCCCGATATGCCTACGGCCGCGACTACCATAAAGTGATACCGCGACGCCTCGCAGAGCCCTTAAAACGGCTTAGGGAGCTTTATCCGCAGGAAGACTTCCGCCTCTGCATCGATTCGGCGCCGGTGGCCGAGCGCTACTGGGCCGTCAAGGCAGGCATAGGTTTCAGAGGGTTCAACGGCTCGGTGATTGTCGATGGCTGCGGCTGTTACTGCTTCCTCTGCGAGCTGCTGACTACCATGGAGATCGAGCCCGACGCTCCCTCTGAAAGACACTGCCTGCAATGTGGAGAGTGCCTCAGGCGCTGCCCCACAGGAGCGCTCGGCAGCGCCGGAATAGACTGCCGCCGATGCCTCAGCTATCTCACCATCGAACACCGCGGCGACTGGGACGCGGAAGGGGAGAGGGCGATGGCGACCGACGCCGGGAGCCGGACCCTCTTCGGATGCGATATCTGTCTCGCTGCGTGCCCCCACAACAGAGACCTCACCCCCACTCCGATAGCTGAATTCCACCCCTCGGCGACCATGCTCTCGCTCGATACCCCCGCGCTCTCCGGCTCCGACAGCGAGCTCCGGCAGAAGCTCGCCGGCTCCCCGCTCCTCAGGGCCAGACCCGAAGGGTTGCGCCGCAACGCGGCCTGGAACAGGAACGGAGAATAATATTCATCCGTTGTTTCCGATCGATCTGTTTTTCAAGTAGGCCGCCCTTCGTTTTCGCATTTTGCGTATGTCGATGTTTTTTACTATCTTTGCAGTTGCGCATGACAAGGACCCGGAACGATATTCCCAAGGCCATGATGGCTGCCGTGCTGGCGCTGCTGATAGCGGCGGCAGGTATTTTCACGCTCCTTCCCCACCATCTGCACCATGCCGCGCTCCACCGTGTATGCTTCGCGCTGACGCCGTCGGGCCACCCGGCCGACACTCCGTGCGGTGGCTGCGAGGGACACGGCCTCGACATCGACGGCTGCGGCTACCGCC
>USHH01000288.1 GCA_900554345.1 uncultured Bacteroidales bacterium
CGACCTCTGCATCATATGCCTCGTGGGCCTATACCTCCTCTGCATGGTCGACGCCTACGTCGACGCCTCACTCGCCCATTTCGACATCTCGGAAGACGTGTCGATGGATGTGGCGCCCGCCGTGCTTCCAACCCCGGGAGGCCCGACACGCCCAGCCTTCGGCATGCAGTGGGCCTTCACTTTCTAACCCCCTTACATACTGAATCATGACCATCCGCAAGCTTCTCATCGCAATAGCCGCTGCCGCCGCTCTACAGGCGCCGACACCGATACATGCCGACAGGCAGCCAAATGTGCTCGACCTAAAGAACTCCCTCACCGACTCCTCCGTGGTGTTTCCCGAAAGCTTCGAGACCGACACTCAGAAGATGCTCGAGGGATGGTATATGAAAAACTATACGGCGACCGACCGGCGCTATGAGGAGATGGAAGACGCCGACACCTCCGACGAGACGATCATCGAGCGCCTCAAGGCGCTCCCGACGGTGATCGAGATGCCTTTCAACGAGGTGGTGCGCACGTATATCGACCGCTACACGAAGCGCGGACGCAGCCAGGTGGCGGCGCTACTGGGCATGAGCCTCTACTACATGCCGGTGTTCGAGCAGGCGCTCGAGGAGCGCGGCCTCCCGCTCGAGCTCAAGTATCTGCCGGTGATCGAGTCGGGCCTCGACCCCAATGCCGTGTCGCGACACGGCGCCACCGGCCTCTGGCAGTTCATGCTCGGCACCGCCCGGGGGCTCGGCATGGAGGTGAACTCGCTCGTCGACGAGCGCCGCGACCCGTATGTGGCCTCGGAACGCGCCGCCTCCTACCTCAAGGACCTCTACGACACCTACGGCGACTGGTCGCTGGCCATCGCCGCCTACAACTGCGGCCCCGGCAACGTCAACAAGGCGCTGCGACGCGCCGGCGGCGACCCCAAGAGCCACGACTTCTGGGGAATCTACTACTATCTCTCGCCCGAGACACGAGGCTACGTGCCGATGTTCATCGCCGCCAACTACGTGATGAACTATTACCAGGACCACAACATATCGCCGGTGCTGGCGGTGAAGCCTCTGGTCACCGATACGCTCCACATCACGGAGCGAGTGCATTTCAACCAGATCTCGAAAGTGCTCGACATCCCGGTGGAGGAGCTCCGCATCCTCAATCCGCAGTTCCGGGCCGACCTCATACCGGGCACTCCCGACACCCCCTACACCCTCATACTCCCGTCGCAGCAGATCCACGCCTACCTGATGAGCGAGGACGCCATCAAGGAGTATGAGAGCGACAGATACGCGCTCCGCGGAGTGGTGGAGCCCGGAGAGGTGCCCTCCGACGCGATGCTCGCCGTGGATGAGGAGACCTTCGGCGAGGAGGCCTTCAACCAGGAACTCGACGATGTGGCGCTGGCGGCCGGGGGCGGACGCGGCGAGGCGGTCGTCCACAAGGTGGAGCCCGGCGAGTCGCTGGCCTCGATAGCCCGGAAGTATGGCGTGAGCGTCGACCAGATCAAGAAGGCCAACAACCTTCGGCGAAACGCGGTGAGGGTCGGCCAGCAGCTCAAGATCTCCGGCACGGAGCCCGCGGCCACAGAGGGAGTGCAGAGCCGCGCGCCCCTGATGGCAGACCTCAGCGACGGGGAGGCCGAGGCTCCGCAGCAGAGCAAAGCCCAGGGCTCGAAGGCCAGGAAACAGAGCAAGCAGAACAAGAAACAGAAGGCCGCGAAGCCTACGACACACAAGATCAGGAACGGCGAGTCGCTGAGCACGATCTCGAAGAAATACGGCGTGAGCGTGGCGGAGCTCAAGAAGGCCAACGGCATGACCGGCGACAACCTGCGTGCCGGCAAGACGCTGAAGATTCCGGTGAAGGGCTCTACGGTGTCGAAATCGAAGTCTGGCTCGAAGTCGAAGAGCAAGTCGAAGAAGAAAAAGAAAAGACGCCGCTGAGACGCGACCTGAAGAATAGGGAGCTAAAATTTGCGGGGATGGATTTTTTTGATTAATTTTGCAACGTCAAAAGGGAGACATCCCGACGGGTGGATACCAGAGTGGCCAAATGGGGCAGACTGTAAATCTGCTGGCTTATGCCTTCGGTGGTTCGAATCCATCTTCGCCCACGTTACGCGGAAGTAGCTCAGTTGATAGAGCATCAGCCTTCCAAGCTGAGGGTCGCGAGTT
>USHH01000289.1 GCA_900554345.1 uncultured Bacteroidales bacterium
CGGCTCCGGCTTGGCTTCCGGCTTAGGTTCTTGACTCTTGACTCTTGACTCTTCACTCTTCGCCTCCGGCGCCGGCTCTTCACTCTTAGCCGAAGGCGCCGGCTCTTCTCTCTTAGCTTCCGGCTTCGGTTTTTGAATAAGCCCGATGGCTTCAGCCGAGGTCTCCACCGTCTGGCTCTCCGCGAAGGCCAGTTCCGTCTCCTCCGGCTCCGGCCTCTCCTCTTCTTCGCAGCAGATCAGCTGCTCCGCCAGCCGGTGAAGCCTGTCGCTCAGGTCGAGCGTCACTTTGATTCCTATCTCCATTTTTCAGTTCTCGTTTAGGTTGTTGATGTCTATGTCGTTTCCGTTCCCGTTCCCTTTCCCTTCGGCCAGCTCCGCCATCTTGCGCCCGATGAGCAGCAGCAGCCCGTCGAGGCAGGCGTTGAGCTGCTCCGCGTCGAGCCCCGTGATGGCGTAGGTTCCGCTCTCCAGGGAGTATGTCACTTCCGGTTTCTTTGTCTTTCCCATTGTCTTTCCCATTGTCTTTTCGTTGTCTTTTCGTTGTCTTATGGTTGTCTTTTGTCTGCCGCGTCCCTACCGCCACCGTACATAGTACTCGCTGATGTGGCGCCCCAGGAAGTAGCGCCGTCCGGTACGCGCCGACACGCCGTGTTTCAGATACCCTTTCCTCGCGTAGTCGTCGATGCGCCGCTCCTTCACCTCCAGGATCTCGGCCGCCTGCTTCCGGCTGAACCTCCGGTTCGGGTCCTTCCGCGCGTCCTCCATGGTCAGCGCCCTCATAGCGCCCCCTTTCTGTCCCAGTGGACGAACAGGCCGATGCCCGTCAGCGTCAGGACGCCTCCGATGATACGTGTCGCGGCGGTCTGCTCGAAGGGCACGCCCATGAACGCCATCAGCCCGAGGACGCACAGCAGCAGCACCAGGTAGCTGCGCAGGTCCCGTTTCGTAGCCGCCTTCATCGCCCGCCTCCTTCCTTCGCCGTCCTCGTCACGGTCGCGTAGCCGTGGAGGTATGTGGTGCTCACGCTGTAACGGTCTCCGGTCATCCTGGCGGCCTTCGACGCCAGGGTGCGGGCCAGGGCCTCGATCCTGAAGTCACCTCCGGCATAGTAGCTCCTCTTCTTCCCCGGCGCGATGGCCAGAAGACCCTCGGTGGTCGGCCGCTCCATGGTCACGTCGGCCGTGTCGATGAAATCATTTGCTGTCTCCATTGTCTCCGTTGTTTATTTATTTATAGTTTTCGGTTGAAAAATTTGGAGATTAGAGGGCGCCGCCGTAACTTTGCAAAAGAATGGTTCACAGTATGCTGCATCTACATGCGGCAGCGCTCCCCGTTGTCTCCGTTTATTTATTGATTTATGATTTACGGCGGCAAAGGTAGTGGAATAAAATTATTTCACCAAATAAAATGGAATAATTTTATTTCACTTTGACTGTTTTTAACCTTTCTGTGTTAATTTAACCCAATGTAGGATATGGACACTTTGCACCAACGACTGCTCAAATCGTTTGAGTATCTGAAAAATAAGGGTCTCGTCCACACGCAGACCCAGTTCGCGGAGATTCTTGGCAAGCCGCAGCCCAATATTGCACAGGCGTTCAAGGACGCCCCGAAGCGGTGTACCCTTGGCCTCATGACCCGCATCGCGGACGCGTTTCCGGATGTCCTCAACCGCGATTACCTCCTCAACGGCACAGGCTCCCCGGCCGCCCCCGACCGCTCGCTACGCCCGCATGTCCACGCCGACGCCGCCGCCGGCTTCCTCGACGGCGTCTCCAACGGAGACCCGGGGCTCGACATGCAGCCACCGCTCCCTCCCTCGCTCGACTATGACTTCACTATCGCCGTCAAGGGCGACTCCATGGAGCCCGAGCTCCATGACGGCGACATCCTATACTGCTCGTTCGCCTCCGACCGCGCCAACCTCCCCCTCGGAGACATCTGCGTGCTCGACACCGTCGAGGGAGCCCTCGTCAAGGTCCTCCTCTCCCACTCCTCCTCCTCCGTCACCCTCCGCTCCCTCAACCCCCGATACGCCGACCTCACGCTGCCCGCCTCCTCCATCCTCCACGTCGCCCGCGTCGCCGCCCTCCGCCGCAAATTCTAAACCCGCCTTGCGACCGACCGCAAACGACCCAACCCGACCGCAGTGGCGGTAAGTGGCGGTAAGT
>USHH01000290.1 GCA_900554345.1 uncultured Bacteroidales bacterium
GTCGAGGGAGCGGTAGCCGATGGCCTCGGCGATGTGGGGGGTGAGGACGGCCTCGGAGCCGTCGAGGTCGGCGATGGTGCGTGCCACCCGCAGGATGCGGTCGAAGGCGCGGGCACTCATGTCGAGACGCGTCATGCGCTCCTTGAGCTTGGCGAGCCCCTCGGCATCGGGCCACGCATACCTGCGCAGCAGCCGCGAATTGATCTGCGCGTTGCAGTGCACGCCGGGACAGTCGGCATACCGGGCCTGCTGCACGGCACGCGCCTTGATCACCCTCTCGCGGATGGCGGCGCTCGACTCGGCCGGGACGGTGGAGGCTATGTCGTCAAACTCCACCGGCTGGATCTCCACCTGGATGTCGATGCGGTCGAGCAGCGGGCCCGAGATGCGGTTCATGTACTTGCGCACCTGCCCCGGCATGCACGTGCAGGGCTTGGTGGGATGACCGTAGTAGCCGCAGGGACACGGGTTCATCGAGGCCACGAGCATGAACGAGGCCGGATAGTTGACACTGTATTTCGCGCGGGAAACGGTGATGACCCTGTCTTCGATGGGCTGGCGCAGCACCTCCAGAACGGAGCGCGGGAATTCCGGAAACTCATCGAGGAAGAGGACGCCGTTGTGGGCCAGCGAGATCTCGCCGGGCATCGGATTGGAGCCGCCACCCACGAGGGCCACGGGCGAGACGGTGTGATGGGGAGTGCGGAAGGGTCGGCTCGTCATCAGCATCGAGCCGCGGGCGAGCTTGCCGGCCACACTGTGGATTTTTGTGGTCTCCAGGGCCTCGGCCATGCTCAGCGGCGGCAGGATGGAGGGAAGGCGCTTGGCCATCATCGACTTTCCGGAGCCCGGAGGGCCGATGAGCAGGATGTTGTGGCCCCCGGCGCATGCCACCTCGAAGGCCCGCTTCACCGTCTGCTGTCCCTTCACCTCGGAGAAGTCGGCATCGAAATTCATCACGTTTCCTGCGAATATCTCTCTCGTGTTGATCACCGTGGGCTGGAGCTCGCCCGTGTCGCGTATCACGCCGAGGGCCTCGCCCAGATTCCTCACGCCGTAGACCTCCACACGGTTGACCACAGCCGCCTCCGTGACATTCGCCTCGGGCACGATAAGGCGTTTATAGCCCATCTCGCGGGCCTTTACAGCCATGGGGAGCACGCCCTTCACCGGCAGCACCGAGCCGTCGAGGCTCAGCTCTCCCATTATCATGTAGTCGGCGAGAGTGTCGACGGGAATCATCTCGGCCGAGGCGAGGATGCCGACGGCCATGGGGAGGTCGAAGCCGGCACCCTCCTTCTTGATGTCGGCGGGGGCGAGATTGATGGTGATGCGGCGTCGCGGGTAAGTGAGCCCGCTGTGGCCTATCGCGGCCACGATACGCTCGTAGCTCTCCTTGACGGCGGTGTCGGGCAGGCCCACGATCATGAATCGGGTGCCCTGCGACATCTCCGTCTCGATGGTGACGGGATATGCCTCGATGCCCTGGATGGCTGCTGAATAGACTTTTGTGAGCACGTTGTATATATTACTGTTTCGAGGGCCTTGCGCCCCTCATGAGGGAGCGGAAAGCGGCAGTGGCCTTGGATATGTCGTCGCCGCGGTAGGTCTGACGGCCGCAGCTGTCGGTGACTATGAGGAAAGGCACTCTCGCCACACCCATACGCATGAGGCGCGGGTCGGCAGTGCCGCGCGGCATCCATGCGCGGATAGTGTGGCGCAGGGAGTCGTATTTCAGCGGAGAGGCCCAGTTGAGGGAATCGGGATCGAGCGATATGTCGGCGATATTACGCGCCGATGAGTCGGGATAGGCTGCGGAAAGAGCCTTCAGTGAGTCGATGAATATGGCTCGGCCTTCGGCTCCGGTGACCCAGAAATAGAGGATTGAGGCCCTGACGGAGTCGGCATGTAGCAGGCGGGCGCCCCTGGCGATGGTGTGGAGGCGCAGCGAGCTGATGCGGGCGGGAGCCGAGGGAAGCGAATGGATATTGTCGCATTGCGAGCATGCGTCGAGGAGCCGGCGGTCGAGAGCCTTCCCCCTGAGCATGCCCCTCAGCCTTGCATACAGGGGCTCGTCGACACGGCGGGGGGAGGTGGGGGGGAGGAGAAGGGGGGGGGGGCACCAGATAT
>USHH01000291.1 GCA_900554345.1 uncultured Bacteroidales bacterium
GCCACCGCCACCGTCACCGTGACAGTACCCGCCTCGTCGATCACCGTCGAGCCGGCGACACTCGCGCTCAACAACGGAGCATCCGCCAGGCTGACAGCCACCGTGCTTCCCGGCGACGCCTCCGACAAGAGCGTGACATGGAGCACCGGCGACGCAGCCGTAGCCGCGGTATCAGCCGACGGAACGGTAACCGCCACCGGCAACGGCACCACCACAATCACGGCAACGACCGCCGACGGCACAGCGCTCAGCGCAAGCTGCGCAGTGACCGTGACCACCGCCGTGACATCGATAACACTCACACCCGACTACTACGAGGGACAGAAGGGCGACTCCTTCGACATCACTGCCGAGGTATATCCCGAAGACGCCACCGACAGGTCGGTCACCTGGTCGTCGTCGGCTCCCGAGGTGGCCACGGTCGACGCCAACGGGCATGTGGAGATCCTCGAGGAGGGCATCGCCAACATCTCCGCCACAAGCAACGACGGCTCCGCCATATCGGGCTACTGCCGCGTCGTGGCCACCAGCGACATCATCCTCGCCACTTCCATCACGGTCGAGCCCACCGACTACGAGGCTGTTGAGGGGAGCGAGTTCACGCTGACTGCCACGGTGCTTCCCGAGAACGTAAGCTTCCCGGAGGTGCTCTTCACCACCAACCACTCGAGCATCGCCACGGTCGACAACACAGGCCTGGTGAAGATCGTGGGTGTGGGTGAATGCGAGATCACAGCCTACACCACCGACGGCACCAACCTGAGCGCCGTATGCCGTGTCACCGGAGTCTCGGGCGTCGAGGAGATCATCGCTCCCGGAACCACCGCCGACGTCTACGACACCAAGGGCGTGCTCGTGGCCCGCGACGCCGACGCAGCCACACTGCGCGCTCTGCCCAAGGGGATCTATATCGTGGGCGGCCGCAAGATAGTGCTCTAAACCATAAAAGTGACTGCAATGGGATCACAGAAAGAAGACAGGATAGTGGTAGACGGCCTGACGTTTGTGCCATATCTCGACCGCGAGACGATAGCCCGCGAGGTGAGGCGGGTGGCAACGGAGATCAGACGCGACTACGAAGGGAAGCGTCCGCTGTTTCTCTGCGTGCTAAACGGAGCGTTTATGTTCGCGGCCGACCTTCTGCGGGAGACGGGCCTCAACGACGCCTCGATCAGTTTCGTGAGGTATTCGAGCTATGAGGGCACCTCGTCGTCGGGACGCATCAAGGAGCTGATGGGCCTCACCGAAGACATCGAGGGGCGCGACGTGATCATCGTGGAAGACATCGTCGACACCGGGCTCACCGCCTCATATATGGTCGACGACCTGCGGCGCCGCAATCCTGATTCGATACGCTTCGCCACGCTGCTCTACAAGCCAGCCAGCTCCAAGACAGGTTTCAGGCCCGACTATGTGGCCTTCGACATCCCGCCGAAATTCATCATCGGCTACGGTCTCGATCTCGACGGGAGAGTGAGGAATCTCAAGGACATATACGTTATAGAAGAAGAAAACCAGACATACCAGGAAAAAGAATGCTCAATTTAGTATTATTCGGCGCTCCGGGGAGCGGCAAAGGCACCCAGAGCGAAAGACTGATCAATGAGTACGGACTGCACCACATCAGTACCGGTGAGGTGCTCCGCGACCATATCAGGCGCGGCACGGAACTCGGCAAGACCGCCGAGAAGTATATCTCCGAGGGGCAGCTCATTCCCGACGGGCTGATGATCGACATTCTCGACGACGTGCTCGAAAAAGAGGCCAAGGGAAAAAAGGGAGTGGTGTTTGACGGCTTCCCGCGTACAGTGCCCCAGGCCGAGGCCCTCAAGGGGCTTCTCGGCAAGAGAGGCACGGAGCTGCACTGCGTGATCGGGCTCGAGGTGCCCGAGGACGAGCTTGTAGACCGCATGCTGAAGCGCGGCAAGGAGACAGGCCGCGCCGACGACAATCTTGAGACCATCAGGAAGCGCCTCGAGGTCTACCACAAACAGACCTCTCCGCTCCGCGACTACTACACCAGCGAGGGGAAATACCTCCCCATCAACGGCCAGGGCCTCGTGGAGGAGATCTTCGACTCCATCGCCGAAGGCATCGAGAAG
>USHH01000292.1 GCA_900554345.1 uncultured Bacteroidales bacterium
CGCGCTCAGCGGCGGAGAGAGCGCTGAGACAGCGGCCGTGGCGCCCGACCAGGCGCTCAACTTCCGTCACAAGGGCTACAACACCGTATGCTTCTACGGAGCCGAGGCCGACTCCGTGGCAGCCTTCATCGCTGCCCACGAGGGGGACGATGTGACCATCGAGTATCTCAATCCGGGACGCAGCGGCTCGCTGAAGCTGAGCGCCGACCAGCGCGCGATGATCGCCGAGACATGGCGCCTCTACGACACGCGCCGCCAGATAAGGCGTCTGGAAAAGGAGATGCCGATGCTGAGCCGCCGCATCGACGCCTGCCGCCTGATGATGGAGCGCGACAGCACCACCTCTGAATAAAAAGATGGGAAGGCCGGTCTGTAGGGACGCCTTTCAAAGCGTGAGCCTGACGGGAACCGGCATTACATACCAGATATAATGTGACTTATAACTAAAATAATATAGAAATTATGAAACTTGAAGAGACCGACAGGATCACCCTCGAGGAGAAGGGGATTTCTGAAGAGAAGCTCGCCGAAGAGCTGCGGATGCTCCGCGAAGGTTTTCCGTATCTAAGAATCGAGGCACCGGCCACGCCGGGCCACGGCATCGACGTGCTCGACGAGACGGCACGCGACAAGGCGGTGGCCCTCTGGGAGAAATACCTCGCCGGCGGTGCCAGGGTCGTGAAGATGGTGCCCGCCAGCGGCGCGGCCTCGCGCATGTTCAAGAACGTGTTCTCGTTTGCCAACGGCAAGAGCGACAAGCCCGACAGCGACTTCATGAAGGAGTTTTTCGACAATATCGAGAAGTTTGCCTTCTTCGACCGCCTCAACTCCGTGTGCCTGTCGCTCTACGGCAAGAGCATCCCGAGTCTGATAGAGGAGAAGAGATATAAAGATATAGCGCGCGCGCTTCTCGACAAGACAGGTCTCGGCTATGGCCAGCTGCCCAAGGCGCTGCTGCAGTTCCACAAGGTGATGGGAGGCAGCCGTACGGCACTCGAGGAGCACCTCGCCGAGGGTGCGAGCTACGCCGCCGGCAAGGACGGCAAGGTGAGCGTCCACTTCACGGTCAGCGAGGAACACATACCCCTCGTAGAGAGCAAGTTGGAGGAGAGCGTCAAGACTCTCGAGCACCGCTACGGGGTGGTCTACGACATCAGCATGAGCGTGCAGAAGCCGGCCACCGACACCGTGGCGGCCAACCTCGACGGCACTCCCTACCGCGAGAACGGACGGCTCTTCTTCCGCCCCGGAGGACACGGCGCGCTGATCGAGAACCTCAACGACATCGACGCCGACGTGATCTTCATCAAGAACATCGACAATGTGGTGCCGGATATGTATCGTGGCGACACCATAGAGTATAAGAAGGTGCTCGGCGGACTGCTCGTGGCCGTCAAGGAGAAGATCGACCGCTACTGCCACACCCTCACCAAGGGAGTGCCCGAGGAGAAGGTGCTCGACGAGATAGCCGCCTTCCTGCGCGACGTGCTCAACATCACCCACCTTCCCGTCGAGGGAATGGACGCCAAAGGAAAGGCCGACTTCTTCTTCAGCAAGCTCCATCGCCCGCTGCGTATCTGCGGCATGGTGAAAAACGAAGGCGAGCCAGGCGGCGGCCCGTTCCTGGTATATAACGCCGACGGCACTGTGAGCCCGCAGATTCTGGAGTCGACGCAGATCAATCCCGACGACAAGGAGGCATGCCGCATGCTGAAGGAGTCGACCCACTTCAATCCGGTGGACCTCGTATGCAGCACGAAAGACTATAAAGGTGAGAAGTTCAACCTTCCCGACTACATCGACAAGACGACGGGCTTCATCTCCCGCAAGAGCCGCGAGGGTGTGGAGATCCTGGCCCTTGAGCTTCCCGGCCTCTGGAACGGTGCGATGAGCGACTGGAACACCATCCTGGTGGAAGTGCCTGCAAGCACCTTCAACCCGGTGAAGACCGTCAACGACCTCCTGCGCCCGATGCACCAAGCCCACTGATACTTTATTTGTATTAGCCACCGGTATTTGCATTAGCCGTCGGCCGATTAGACTGCGAAATACATACTGTTGCTGCTGTGCTGCTGTCTGGATTCAAGACGGCA
>USHH01000293.1 GCA_900554345.1 uncultured Bacteroidales bacterium
GGCGATGAAGTGGCGGTTCATGCGGCCGATGTTGTAGAGCTTGATGTTCTTGGGGCATTCGGCGGCGCAGGCACCGGTGTTGGTGCAGTTGCCGAAGCCGAGCTCGTCCATCTTGGCCACCATGGCGCGCACGCGGCGGTCTTTCTCCACCTCTCCCTGGGGGAGCAGCGCCAGCTGGCTCACCTTGGCGGAGACGAAGAGCATGGCGGAGCCGTTCTTGCAGGCCGCCACGCAGGCGCCGCAGCCTATGCAGCTGGCGGAGTCCATGGCCTCGTCGGCGTTGACCTTCGAGATGGGTATGGCGTTGGCGTCCTGGGCGCCCCCGCAGTTGAAGCTCACGTAGCCGCCGGCCTGCTGGATCTTGTCGAAGGCGTTGCGGTCTACCATCAGGTCTTTGATCACCGGGAAGGCGGCCGAGCGCCAGGGCTCTACCGTGATGGTGGAGCCGGGCTGGAAGCGGCGCATGTAGAGCTGGCAGGTGGTGGCTCCCGTGGCCGGCCCGTGGGGATGGCCGTTGATGTAGAGCGAGCACATGCCGCAGATGCCCTCGCGGCAGTCGTGGTCAAACACGATCGGCTCCTCGCCCTTCTCGATCAGGGTCTCGTTGAGGATGTCGAGGGTCTCGAGAAATGAGGTGTCGGGAGTGGTCTCCACATCGGTGTAGGTGACAAACCCTCCTTTTTCTCTCGGTCCGGCCTGACGCCACACCTTGAGATTGACTTTCATTATATTATCTTCCATGATAGATATCTTCAGAATTACGATTTATAGTTACGGGTCTGCACCTTGATTGCCTCGTAGTGGAGGTCTTCCTTGATGAGCTCGGGCGCCTTGTCGGGTCCCTGGTAGTCCCAGCATGCCACGTAGAAGTAGTTGGCGTCGTCGCGCTTGGCCTCGCCCTCGGCTGTCTGGTATTCGGTGCGGAAGTGGCCGCCGCAGCTCTCGTTGCGGTTGAGCGCGTCGTAGGCCACGAGCTCGCCCATGGTGATGAAGTCGTTGAGGCGGAACGCCTTGTCGAGCTCCACGTTCATGCCGTCCTGGGTGCCGGGGATGTAGAGGTTGGTGTCGAATTCCTTGCGGATGCGCTTGAACTCCTCGAGGGCCTTCTCCAGGCCCTCCTTGTCGCGGGCCATGCCCACGTATTCCCACATGATGTGGCCCAGCTCCTTGTGGATGGTGTCTACCGAGAGCTTGCCCTTGATGTTCATCAGCCTGTCCATCTTGGCCTTGCACTCGGCCTCGGCTGCGTCAAACTCGGGGAGGTCGGTGCGGAAACGGGGCACCGTGATCTGGTCGCTCAGATAGTTCTGGATGGTGTAGGGGAGCACGAAGTATCCGTCGGCGAGGCCCTGCATGAGGGCCGATGCGCCGAGGCGGTTGGCGCCGTGGTCGGAGAAGTTGCACTCGCCGATGGCGAAGAGGCCCTTGACCGAGGTCTGCAGCTCGTAGTCCACCCAGATGCCGCCCATCGTGTAGTGGATGGCGGGATAGATCATCATGGGGTTGTAGTAGTTGACGCCGTCGACCGTGCATGCGAGCTCGCCGGGGTTGACGTCGGTGATCTCCTCATACATGTCGAAGAGGTTGCCGTAGCGCTGGCGCACCACGTCGATGCCCAGGCGGTTGATGGCCTCCGAGAAGTCGAGGAAGACGGCCAGGCCCGTGTTGTTGACGCCGTAGCCGGCGTCGCAGCGCTCCTTGGCGGCACGCGAGGCCACGTCGCGGGGCACGAGGTTGCCGAAGGCCGGGTAGCGGCGCTCCAGATAGTAGTCGCGGTCGCCCTCCGGGATGTCGGAACCCTTGATCTGCCCCTTCTGGAGCTTCACGGCGTCTTCAAGCTTCTTGGGCACCCAGATGCGGCCGTCGTTGCGCAGCGACTCCGACATGAGTGTCAGCTTCGACTGCTTGTCGCCGTGCACAGGGATACAGGTCGGGTGGATCTGCACGAAGGCCGGGTTGGCGAAATAGGCCCCCTTGCGGTAGCAGGCCATAGCCGCCGAGCAGTTGCAGCCCATGGCGTTGGTGGAGAGGAAGTAGGGGTTGCCGTAGCCGCCCGGGGGGGTACGTTCTAC
>USHH01000294.1 GCA_900554345.1 uncultured Bacteroidales bacterium
GGCGGCGTCGGGGAGGGGACGCACCTCGTCGGGCATGGGAGTCCATGAGAGGAGCTCGCGTCCCTGCGGGGAGAGGATGCGGAGGGTGAGTGTGTCAGAATCTGCACCGGTCACATCGACGTCGCGCACATACACCTCCTCGGGCGAGAGGGTCAGGCTCTCGTCGAGCCATGCATGGCCGTCGGCACCGGAGAGCACGACGCGCACCTCCTGCCGGCTTGTGGCGAAGACCTTGACGACGACATGGCCCGGAGCTGCCGGCTCGACGTTGATCACGAGGTCGCGGCAGGCGTTCTTCACCACTCCCAGCTCGCGGTAGGGGAAGAAATACTGGGTGAAACGCTTCTCCTCGTATGGCTGGAGCCAGGTGAAGTCGGGCTGGTTTTCGGTGAAGACGCCGGCCATCAGCTCGATATACGGGCCGTCGGTGTCGGTGAGATTGCGGTCCCAGGCGCGTCCGAAGTCGCCGTTGCCCCACGTCCACTGCTTCTTGCCGGGCGAGACATGGTGGGAGGCCACGTGTAGCATGCCGGCGCGGGTGTCGTTCTCATACCCCCCCTCGAAGTCGAACCTCGAGTTGACGCCCATGTATGAGGTGGGCACCTTGATGTTGCGGTAGTTGGAGATATCGACACCGGCCGAATAGTCCATCTTGTAGTATGTGCCGGTGGCGATGGGAAACGAGGAGACGGCGCGCTTGCCGTGGTCGAAGACGGCGTTGATGTCGGGCGGGAATACGCTCTGGTAGTGGTCGTTGACGGCCACGGCGGGGTTAGCCCACCAGAGGAATGTCTGCGGCAGGTCGGTGGGGTTGCTGACGCGTCCCCGGATCTCGAGGCAGGCACATCCTGGGCGCAGGGTGAATCCCGCGGCGCCCTTCTGGCGGTTCATGCGCTCGATCTCCCCTACCCATACGGTGACGGAGCCGTCGGCGCCCCGCTCGATGTCGCAGTCGACGGGCATATAGGTGGATGGACGGTGGTGCTGGGGCCAGTTGAACTCGATGCCGCCGGAGATCCAGGGTCCGGCGAGGCCGACGAGGGCCGGCTTGATCACGCTGTTGTAGTAGACGAAGTGGCGGCGGGCGATCTTGTCGTAGGCCATCTGCACGCGCCCTCCGAGCTCGGGGAGCACCATCACCTTGATGTATTCGTTTTCCATATACACCGCGTCATACTCCTTAGGCACGGCGGTGTCGGCGACGCTCTCGATCACGGGGTAAGGGTAGACCACTCCCGAAGAGCCCTGATAGACACGCTTCTCAAGAAACATCGGTGCCTTCTCGGGGGCGCCGACCTCGTAGGTGGGTATGGTGACGCGTTCGCGCCAGGCGGTTGCTTTGCTGTGGGTCATTGCTGTATCAGTCTTTTGGTTTTTAATCGGTGAGTTCCTTCTCGAGGTCGGTGAGCGACTTGCCGCGTGTCTCCGGGCAGCGGCGAATGAAGAAGAGGAAGGCTGCGGCGCAGATGGCGCTGTAGATCCAGAAAGTGAAGTCGGGGCCGAGGAAGGTGTTGAGATAAGGGAAGGAGAAGGTGAGGGTGGCGCTGCCCATCCAGAGGGAGAAGGTGCAGACGGCCATGGCTGTGGCGCGAACGCGGTCGGGGAAGATCTCGGCGAGGAGCACCCACGTCACGGGGCCGAGGGTCATGGCGTAGCAGGCGATGGCGGCCACGACGAGCAGCATCATCACGAAGCCCTTGAGATGCAGGAAGTAGCAGCCGCCGAGTATGAGGTAGACGAGGCCGAGGGAGCCTGCGCCGAGCAGCATGAGTCGGCGGCGCCCGAGGCGGTCGACTGTATACATCGCCACGACGGTGAATACGAGGTTGGTGATGCCTGTCACAACGATCTGGAAGAAGACGTCGCCCAGCTCGTAGCCGGCCTCGGAGAATATCTCCTGGGCGTAGTTGAAGATGACGTTGGTGCCACACCACTGCTGGAAGACGGCGATGACGATGCCGAGGAGAAGCACGCGGCGGTAGCGGCGGGTGAAGAGCTGACGGAGACCGCCCTGGGTGCGGTCGGCTTTCTCATCGGCCACAACTGCCCTGGCGGCATAGCCGGCGCCGCC
>USHH01000295.1 GCA_900554345.1 uncultured Bacteroidales bacterium
CCGCCATTCACGCCGGCACCCCCATATCAGGCGGCATGCGCTCTGCGCGCCCCTCCGGCAGGAAATGATTTTTGAGACACCGATCGCCGCCGCGGCGGCGATATCGTTAACCCAGAATTCATTTCCTACACACAACATGATTAGAAACAATTCATTCATACCGGCAGCATGGCTTGCAGCGGCTGCCTTACTGTGTCTCCCCGTTTCGTGTGGAGACAATCATACATCCGGAGAAGACGGAAAAGAGAAAACCGAATCGGGCGCCGACAGCCACGATGAGCACGGCGAGGAGATCAAGATGACGCCGGAGGCATTCAAGGGCGCCGGCATTGAGGTGGGCACGGCGGAGCCGGGCACATTCTCGGTAGTGGTGAAAGGACAGGGCGTGATCGAGAGCCCGGCCGACGGTTCGGCTACCATCTCGGCGCCGGCCAGCGGCATAGTTAAGGTGCGCGAGGGCATCGTGCCCGGCGCGGCCGTGTCGGCGGGCGAGCGGCTGTTTACGGTGAGCTCGCGCGGCTCGGCGCAGGCCGACGCCACGGCAGGGCTCATCGCGGCCCGCGACGCTGCCGCGCGTGAGCTCAAGAGAGCCGAGGAACTGCTTCCCGACAACCTCATCACCCGACGCGAATACGAGCAGGCAAAGGCCTCCTACGATGCGGCTAAGGCAGCTGCGGCTGGTGTGGGCCAGCAGCAGGGGAGTGGCCGTGGCCTCGCCTATGGCCGGCCACATAGCCACGCTCGACGTGGCCTCGGGCGCATTCGTGGAGATGGGCCAGCCGCTGGCAACGGTGGCGCAGACCCGGCGCCTCGTTGCACGTATCGACGTCAGCGAGCGCGACCGCGCCCGTCTGGCCGGAGTGGCCGGCGCCAACCTGCGCGTGGCCGGCGCCGACGAGACCGTAAGCCTCGCCGACCACGGCTTCCGCCTTCTCTCCGTGAGCCCGGCGACACAGGCCGGCTCACACTACGTGCCGGTGTATGTGGAGTTTGACAATCCGGGCACATTCGCCAACGGCAGCGTGGTGGAGGCATGGCTGCTCGCCTCTCCGAGAGAAGGTGTGATCACCCTGCCGAAGAGCGCCATCGTGGAAGACGGTGGCCTCTACTACGTCTACGAGGAGGTGCATCCCTCTGTGTTCAGGAAACATGAGGTGACCGTCGGCGCCACCGACGGCTCACGCGTAGAGATCACATCGGGACTTCACGGCGGCGAGAGGATAGCCATGAGCGGAGCGCTGAGAATAAAAATGGCGGGTATGGGAAGCGCCATCCCCGCCCATAGCCACAACCACTGATGACCGACCACAGCATGCTCGACAGGATAATATCATTCTCATTGCGCAACAGGCTGCTGATAGCTGCGGCGGCCATTGTGATAGCGATAGCGGGAAGCTACGTGGCCTCCCGCATGGAGGTCGACGTCTTTCCCGACCTCAACGCCCCGACTGTGGCGGTGATGACGGAGGCACCCGGCATGGCCACCGAGGAGGTGGAACAGACGGTGACCTACCCTCTGGAGACTGCTCTCAACGGCGTGCAGGGCATGAGGCGCCTACGCAGCACCTCGCAGTCAGGTTTCTCCGTGGTATGGGTGGAGTTTGACTGGGGCACCGACGTGTATCACGCACGCCAGATGGTGTCGGAACGCATCGCCGGGGTCGACATGCCCACGGGCGCCGGACGCCCCTCGATGGGGGCGCAGACCTCGGTGCTCGGCGAGGTGATGTTTGTGGGGCTCACCTCCGACTCTCTGTCGGGGAGCGAGCTGCGCACGCTTGCCGACAGGCGCGTGGCCCCGCGTCTCGCCGGGCTCAGGGGCGTGGCGCAGGTCTCCGTGATCGGCGGCGACGTGAAGGAATACCAGATACTGCTCGACCCGGCCAGGATGCGCCGGTATGGCGTGGCTGCGGGCGACGTCTACGCGGCCCTCGAGGGGATGAACGTGAACGCCACCGGCGGCTCCGTGGATGATTTCGGCAACGAATACATAGTGCGCGGGGTGCTCGCCACGCGCGATGCCTCTGAGCTCGGCAAGGCGGTGGTGGCGCCGGCCACCGG
>USHH01000296.1 GCA_900554345.1 uncultured Bacteroidales bacterium
GCGGGCATACTCATAGCTGTTGTAGAGGCTGGGCGAATTGGCGGCCACGGCGAGGCAGCCGGCGAAGACCACGCAGAGCGTGGCGAGGACCCAGACCTTAAGCTTATGCGCCTTCCAGGCTGTCCATAGCCAGGCGAGCATCATGAGGACCACAACCATCATGAAATAGTAAGACATCTGGGGATGGTTGCTCATGAGCTGGAGCGCTCCGAAGAGGGAGGCCACCGCCATGCCGGCGAGGTAGCGCCCCCGGTAGCAGAGCGCGATGCCGCCGATGGTGGGCGGGATATAGGCGAGGGTGACGAATTTCCAGATGTGCCCGGCGCCTATGATGATGATGAAGTAGGACGAGAAGCCCCAGGCCAGGGAGGCGAAGAGGGCGTTATACCACTTGAACTTCAGGCAGAGGCACATGATGAAGAAGCCGAGCATCATCGAGAAGAGGAGGTTGGCCGGCGAGGGAAGCCAGAGGCCGAAGGCCTTCCCCACCCAGTCGAGGGCCCTGTTGGCCGGATAAGACGGAGCAATCTGGAAATTGGGCATTCCGGAGAAGAGGGAGTTGGTCCAGCGGGTGGTCTCGCCGGTCTCTTCATGAAACAGCTTACCCTCCTGGCCGTTGGCCAGGCCCTGCATGATATCGTGCTGCCGGAGCACATTGCCCTCGACATCATCGGGATAGAAAAACAAAAAGGCCACTACTGCCAGAAGCAGAGCAGCCAATACGGTGTAGACGACGTTGCGTTTCATTTATTGTCGATTTTGATCTGAATCTGCCGGTTGAGACTCTGCTCGAGAGAGATGAGGGTCTCGGTCTCGGTGACGCCGGGGATGTGCTGGATGCGGTCGTTGAGCAGCTCCATGAGGTGCTGGTTGTCCTGGGCATACACCTTGATGAGCATGGAGTAGGGGCCTGTGGTGAAATGGCACTCCACGACTTCGGGGATATTCTCGAGCTCACGCACCACCTCGCGATACATGGAACCCTTCTCGAGACGGACGCCCACGTATGTGCAGGTGTTGTAGCCGAGGGTCTTGGGGTTGACGTTGTAGCCCGAGCCGGTGATGACCTTGAGGTCGATGAGGCGCTGGATGCGCTGGTGGATGGCGGCACGCGACACGCCGCACTCGATGGCGACGTCTTTCGACGCGATGCGCGCGTTCTTCATTATGATGTTAAGGATTTTCTTGTCGAGGTTGTCGATACGGTCCATGATTCAAGGTTAAAGATGAGGTTGATGTTAAAACGGTTATTATGGGTATATGGAGGAAGAAATGGCACAAGTCCATTTTTTGTGACGCAAATTTATAAAACAATACCGAAATATGCAAAAATGCGCATAAAAAAATGGCAATAAGCATCGTTTTCCCGACATTTGCAACCTTTGCATCTGTGCGGAGGGTCAGTCGAGGGGGAAAGTCACCTCCTTGAAGGCGTAGGCGCGCGAGGAGCCGTCGGCGAGGCGCAGGGTGAGGGTGCCGTCGGGAGCTATCCCGTGGATGGAGGCGCGGATGCGGCTTTTCTCCCGGCAGTCGACAAACGGCCACTCGCCGGCGCCGCGCCAGAGGCGCGACATATAGAGCGAGTGAAGGGCGTCGAACTCCCGGCGCTCGAGCTGCGCGAGCCTCGCCTCCATGGCGTCGGCCACTTGCGCGCAGACCTCCTCAAGCGGAAACGGATGCCCCGCAAGCGCAGCCATCGACACCGGGTTGGGGGCGTCGCCGTGAAACACGAGCTGGTTGACGTTGAGCCCCACGCCGATGACGGAGTGGCTGATCGCGGCGCCGAGCAGCGAGTGCTCGATGAGGATGCCGCAGATCTTGAGGTCGCCGGCATAGATGTCGTTGGGCCACTTCACGGAGGCGCGGATGCCGAATGAGCCGAGCGTGTCGCAGACGGCGAGGGCCACGGCCTCGGAGAGCATGAACTGCTCGCGCGGGGCTATGGCCAGGGGATGATAGAGCACGCTGAAGGTGAGGTTGCTCCCGGGCTCAGACTCCCATGAGTTGCCGCGCTGGCCGCGTCCGGCGGTCTGGC